>CAYZKI010000436.1:0-2206 GCA_964478745.1 uncultured Bacteriovoracaceae bacterium | reverse complement strand
GGGCGAGATGGACAACGCCTTCCGCACCGCCTCGGGCGAGGCCTTGGCTTCGTTCGGCGACGGCCGCATGTATCTCGAGCGCTACCTCGACAAGCCGCGGCACATCGAGATCCAGGTGCTGTTCGATGCCCACGGCAACGGCGTGCACCTGGGCGAGCGCGAGTGCTCGATCCAGCGCCGTCATCAGAAGGTGTGGGAAGAGTCGCCGGCCCCGATCCTCGAAGGTTTCCCGAAGACCCGCACGGCGATGTTCGACGCCGCGGTGAAGGTCGCTTCGCACGTGAAGTACGCGGGCGCCGGCACGTTCGAATTCATCGTCGACGGCCAGGGCAACTTCTACTTCCTCGAGATGAACACCCGGCTCCAGGTCGAGCATCCCGTCACGGAATGGGTCACCGGCGTCGATCTCGTCGCCTGGCAGCTTCTTCTCGCCGCGGGTGAGCTCAAGCTCCCGGCGCCGCCCGAAAGGAACGGCAGCGCGATCGAGGTGCGTCTCTACGCGGAAGATCCCTTCACTTTCCTGCCGGCGCCCGGGCCCCTCGGCGCGATCCGGCTCCCCACGGGCTCCTTCGTCCGTTCCGACTCGGCGTTCTCCGAGCCGGGCGAGGTCAGCCTGGCCTACGATCCGATGATCGCGAAGATCTCCGTCTGGGGCGAGACGCGCGCGGCCGCGGTCGATCGCATGCGCGCGGCCCTGGACGAGGCCCAGGTGCAGCCCCCGAAGCGCGCGAACGGCGAGCGGGTGGGCTCGCTCCGCACGAACCTGAGCTTTCTCAGGCGCCTGGCGCGCGACGCGCGCGTGATCGCGGGCGACACGACCACCGACCTGATCGCGAAGACCCCGAAGCTCGTGGAGCCCTACTCCTCCGAGCCCCCGCTCGAGGCGGCGATCGCCACCTCTCTCTTTCAGATGCTCTCCGAGCGAGTGGAAACCGCGCCCGCGGGACAGCAGCAGGGCACGAGCGCCTGGGCCCAGCGTGCGCGCGAGGAGTCGCTGCGGGGAGGGCGCGCGAGATGAGCACGGTGAAAGGCAAAGTCGGCTCCTGGCAGCTCGAATGGAAATCCGCTCCGCGCGGCGCGACGGGCTCGTCCGAGCTCGAAGCCACGAACGGGAAGCACAAGCTCACCCTTCGGGTGAGCTGGCGCAAGGATCCGCACGGGCTCTGGCTCGAGCTTCCGACCGGGGTGCACGGGTTCGACTTCGAAGGCGAGCGCGGGGACGACGGCCGGGTCCGATTCCTCGTTTCCGAGCGCGAAGGCGACGGGATGTGGGCCGGGCTCGGGTTTGCGCGCGCGGGCGAAGAGGCGATCGCCGCCGCCGGAGGAACCAGGAAAGGCGGCCTGAAGACCAAGGCCCAGATGCCCGGGAAGATCGTGCGCGTCCTGGCCAGGCAGGGCGAAAGCGTCGAGAAGGACCAGGCTGTCCTCGTCATGGAAGCCATGAAGATGGAGAACGAGATCCGGGCTCCGGGCGCGGGCGTGCTGGCGAAGATCGCCGTCAGCGAGGGGCAGGCCGTCGAGACCGGCGCCGAGCTCTTTATCCTCGAGTCGGGCCCGAAAGCCTGACGACCTGCGCGGCGACCTCGGGTCCTCGATAGGCCAACTGCATTTGGGGCCTTGCCCTGGATGCTCGCGTCGGCGTAGTTTGCCCAGAGTATGGGCTCGACGAAATCGACTGAAAAAAGCCCCCAGGGCAAGGCTTCCGACCCGAAGAGCTTCGCGACCCGATCGGGCATTCCGGTCGCAGAGACGTACTCAGCCGCGCCCGCGTCCACCGACGCGCTCGGAGCGCCCGGCAGGTATCCTTTCACCCGCGGCGTCCAGAAGGACATGTACCGAGGCAGGCTCTGGACGATGCGCCAGTACGCGGGCTTCGGAACGGCCGAGGAGTCCAACAAGCGCTACCATTACCTTCTTTCTCAAGGCACGACGGGCTTGTCCGTCGCTTTCGACCTCCCGACCCAGCTGGGCTACGACCCCGATCACGCGCGCTCGCTCGGCGAGGTCGGAAAAGTCGGCGTCTCGATCGCCACTCTCGACGACATGCGGACGCTGTTCGGCGGCATCAACCTCGCCGACGTCTCGACCTCGATGACGATCAACGCGACCGCGCCGATCCTGCTCGGGATGTACGTCGCCGTCGCCGGGGAGCAGGGGGCGAAGGCCGACGCGCTTCGCGGCACGGTCCAGAACGACGTGCTCAAGG
>CAYZKI010000435.1:1818-2214 GCA_964478745.1 uncultured Bacteriovoracaceae bacterium | reverse complement strand
GCCTCGATCAATGCCGGCGCGAAGCGAGCCGGATAAGTTCCGTCGCCGTCGGCCATGACGTAGATGTCGGCGTCGATGGCGTCGAACATGTGCCGGACGACGTTTCCCTTTCCTTGCTGCCGCGACGGCACGACGACGGCGCCCGCTTCGCGCGCGCGCTCGGCGGTGCGGTCCTTCGAGTTGTTGTCGAAAACATAGATGCTCGCTTCGGGGAGCGCCTCGCGGAACTCCTTCACCACCGAGGCGATGGTGATCTCCTCGTTGAAGCACGGCAGCAGGACGGCGACCGTAGCCTTCGGGGAGGGCGTCGAGCCGGAAATCGTCCCGCTGGGGGTCCGGCCGGAGTGGGCGGGCTTGAGCATGATAGGGCGCATCTTAGGGGTCGAAATCCCATCA
>CAYZKI010000435.1:0-1808 GCA_964478745.1 uncultured Bacteriovoracaceae bacterium | reverse complement strand
CCGGCGGAAATCCTGAGATTTTCCCTTCCCCCCAACCCAAAACCCCTGCTAAGACCAAGGCCCTATGATCAAGAACGGCAAAGTCGTGGACCTGACCTATTCACTCACCAATTCCGAAGGGGAGATCCTCGACAAGGCGGACGCCGAGTCGCCGTTCACCTACCTTCATGGCGCTTCGCAGATCGTCCCGGGCCTGGAGAGCGCCCTGGAAGGCCTGAACGTCGGCGACAAGAAGAAGGTCACCGTCGAGCCGGCCGAAGGCTACGGCGAGATCAATCCGCAGCTTAAGCTGACGGTGAAGCGCTCGCAGTTCCCGGCCGCCGCCAAGCTCGAAGAGGGCATGCAGTTCGAAGCTAACGCGGGCGACGGCCATGGCCTGGTTTTCACGATCGAGTCGATCCAGGGTGAAGACGTGGCGATCGACGGCAACCACCCGCTCGCCGGCGTGACGCTGCACTTTGACGTCGAAGTGATGAAGATCCGCGATGCGACGGGCGAAGAGCTCGAGCACGGCCATGCTCACGGCCCGGACGGCCATCACCATCACTGAGCTCAGTAAAAGCTAGATTTTTTTAGTCGGATATCAGGAAGGCCGGAGGTTCGGGGTTCAATCTCCGGCTCCGGCCTTTCAATTCAAGATTCCCTTTCATTCCACTGCCCTGTCCCGTTAAGTTAATGCCCTTATGGCACCCCCTGCGGCCGACCCCAAATCCCCGATCAAAAAACCGCCGACCCGCCCCCTAGGCAAGAGCTACGAGCCCCAGACCTTCGAAACCGCCGTCTACGAGTTCTGGCAGGACAACGCCTGCTTCGCGGCGTCCGATCGCAACGCTCCCGGGCAGGAAGCGTTCTGCATCGTGATCCCGCCCCCGAACGTCACGGGCGTCCTGCACATGGGCCACGCCCTCACCAACTCGATCCAGGACATCCTGTCGCGCTGGCGCCGCATGCGCGGCGACAACGTGCTCTGGCTGCCCGGCACGGACCACGCGGGCATCGCCACTCAGGCGCAGGTCGAGAAGGCGATCGCGAAGGAAGGCAAAGGCCCCACGGGCCGGCCGCTCACGCGCCACGACCTCGGCCGCGAGAAGTTCCTCGACCGCACCTGGAAATGGAAAGAAGAGCACGGCCGCGAGATCACGAACCAGCTGAAGCGGCTGGGCTCGTCGCTCGACTGGGAGCGCGAGCGCTTCACGATGGACGAGGGCTTCTCGGCCGCGGTCCTCGAAGTGTTCGTGCGCCTGTACGAGGAAGGTCTCATCTACCGCGGCGAGCGCATCATCAACTGGTGCCCGCGCTGCCAGACGGCGCTCTCGGACCTCGAGGTCGTTCCGACGGACCGCAAGGGCTATCTCTGGCACATCGTTTACAAAATCGTGCACGACGACGGCTCACCGGTGAAGGGCCCCGACGGCAGGCAAGCCGAGCTCGTGATCGCCACCACGCGCCCCGAGACGCTCCTCGGCGACACCGCGGTGGCGGTTCACCCCGAAGACGAGCGCTGGAAGCACATCCACGGCAAGCGCGCGGTCCTTCCTTTGCTCGGCCGCACGATCCCGGTCATCACGGACGAGTACGTGGACCGCGAGTTCGGAAGCGGCGGCCTGAAGGTCACGCCCGCCCACGACTTCAACGACGCCGAGCTCGGCAAGAAGCACAACCTTCCGATCGTGTCCGTGATGGGCAAGGACGGGAAGGTCACCCCCGCCGGCGGCCCGTACGCGGGGCTCAAGTTCGCCGAAGCGCGCGAGCGCGTGATCCAGGACCTGAAAGAGCAGGGCCTTCTCGTGAAGACCGAGGACCACCAG
>CAYZKI010000434.1:0-2220 GCA_964478745.1 uncultured Bacteriovoracaceae bacterium | reverse complement strand
GGCCTTATCATGCCTAGTTGAGTTCCCAAAAACGAAAGGGCGATCCGGGCCATGGGCCGAGGGATCGCCCTTTGAAACTGGAATTCTCGAACGAGAAGCTTAGTTCTTCTTCACGCCGCCTTCGGCCATGCCGGAGGTCTTGGCGCCGCTGCTCTTCGGGGCAGCCTGCTTGGTGCTGGCGACCGCGTTCTCGCGGATCACCTTGTCGAGCTTCGAATTGCCGTGGGCAGTGCCGCCGGTCACGTTGCCACAAACCGCGAATGCCGGGGCTGCCGACATCGAAACCACCACTGCTGCCATCAGGAACGCTTTCATTGTCTCTCTCCTCAAGTCTCTCAAAGGGGCTTAAATCACCAAACTTGGGATGAGATAGAGCAAGGCAGGTGCCAGGCTGGCACACCGCCTCAGCCTTGAGTTTTCAATAACTTAGCAAGGCCCGGGGGTCGAAAACTGTCTAAGCTTTGGTCAGTGTAATAGTCCCGCTACCGTGCGCGGGAGCAACGGAGTTCGATCTCGACGTTCAGCGGAACCCTCATCGGGCCCCGGGTTTCGATTCGGGCGATACGCAGGATGGCGGGGATGCCGGTTCGTTTGCGCGAAACCCGCGCGATCTCGAGCTCGGCGGTCGCGGTGCGGCTGGCGCCGCGGAAGACATATCGGTCCGCGTAGACGTCTTGATCCAGCTCGTCAATCATGGCGAGCACCCCCGTGCGGTAGCTTCCGATGAGCATCCGGTCGCGAAAATCGATGACGTTTCCGACACGCTCCACTTTCACGGCGATGGAGCCTTGATCGGGCGTGTCACACATCCACTGGTCCTGGCGCGTATCCGCGGCTTTCGCCGAGTGCGCCGCCAAAGCGCCGAGCAGGACCCAGACCACCAGAATGAATCGTTCGAACATGAAGCCCCCGTGAGTTGCCGGACGGGGACAAAAGCAAAGCAAGTGCCAAGTGTCCTAGGCGGTCTTAGATTGCTGCTAGAACTTCTTTGACGTGACCGGTGACTTTGACCTTCGGATAGATCGCCTCGATCTTCCCGGTGGGGCCGATCACGAAGGTGGTGCGCACGATGCCCATGAACTTGCGGCCGTAGAGCGACTTTTCCTGCCACACGCCGTAGGCCTCGCAGACCTTGCCTTCCGGGTCGGAAAGCAGCGGAAAATTGAGCTTCTGCTTCGTCTTGAACTTCTGGTGGGACTCGACGGAGTCCTTGCTCACTCCGAGGACCACGACGCCCTTTTTCCTCGCGGCGGGGGCGGCATCCCGGAAATCGCAGGCCTGCTGGGTGCAGCCCGGAGTCATGTCCTTCGGGTAGAAATAGAGGACGACGGTCTTGCCCGCGAAGTCCTTGAGCGACACCTTCTCCCCTTCGTCGGATTGCAAACTGAACGAAGGAGCCTTGCTTCCCACCTTGAGCATTACACGACTCCGATCCAGGCCTTGAGGTAGCGTCCCTCCGGAAATCCGGTGAGCATCGGATGGTCGGGAGCCTGGGTTCCCCGAGCCAGCCATCGCGGGTTCTTCCCGTTGCGGGCGGCGGCCTTGGTCAGGACGCCCGCGAACTCTTCTTCCTCGAAGAGCGCCGAGCACGAGCAGCTCACCACTCCGCCTTGCGGCGCGACCAGTCGGAACACCTGAGTGTTCAGCTGCAGATAGGCGTGCTTCCCGACCGGGATGTCCTTGCGGCCCTTGATCAGCGCGGGAGGGTCGGCCACCACGATATCGTAGCTCTCGGCCGGAAAGGAGCCGAGCGCCTCGAGGATGTCGGCTTTCACGGCCTCGCAGCGCGCCCCCTGCCTCTCGACGTTGATCCGGGCGCGCTCGAGCGCCGTGGCGCTCGCGTCGACGACGCGGACTTCGACCTGGTAGCCCCTGCGCGAAAGCGCGTGAGCCAGCTGCGCGCTCCATTGGCCGACGTAGCAGAACAGGTCGAGGATCCGGATGGTGGCGCCGCGCGGTTTGAGCTGGGTGAACGCCTGGACGGCGGCGCGAACGTTGGCGGCCTGATCGAGGAAGAAACCCGTCTTCTGGCCGCCCAGGAGATCCGCGTCGAACTCAAGCTCGGACTGCGGGCTCGCAAGATCGGCCGTGCGGACGCGGATCGTGGCCCGGGCGAGGTCCTCCCCCGGCTCCTTCAGCAGCTCCGGGCCTTCGGCGACACCGAGACCCTCGAGCTTGCGGACTCCGACGTCATTCCTGAGGACGATCGCGGTCCGTTCC
>CAYZKI010000433.1:2001-2227 GCA_964478745.1 uncultured Bacteriovoracaceae bacterium | reverse complement strand
AAACCGCGGCGCAGACGCGCAAGGAGAAGCCGATATCGGCGTTACGGCGGGGAGGAGGTCTGGGCGTTCTGCACCGGTACCTAGCGGGCGCTCAAGCCTTCGGGGCCGAATCGAGGGCAGCCTACGCCGCGCGCTTTTGATTCCGTGTTCTCGGGGGTTTCGCAAAGGCGGCCGCGGGCGTCTCACAAGCGTGACGCGTCCGCCGCGAAGCGGCGGTGCGAGACAA
>CAYZKI010000433.1:0-1991 GCA_964478745.1 uncultured Bacteriovoracaceae bacterium | reverse complement strand
AGGCAGGAGCCTGTGCCCGGCGGCGCGTTTGCGAAACCCCCGAGAACACGGAATCAAAAGATCCTGGCGCGAATTCCCTCTTTTTGCAGGAATTCGCGGATGTTCTTCGAATCCAGGGGCTCGAGCCGCCACAGCAGGTCGTAGAGCAGGTTCAGCGTCTTTTCGCCTTCCGGCGTGCGCGTCTTGTCGGTGATCCGGCGGACGTCGCTCGTGATCGCGATCAGGTTCCCGACGAGCTTCGAGAGATCCGTCTTGAACACGGCGCTCTTGTCGACCCAGGCCAGGGTCTGGTTCAGGTTCCCGCTCAGCTTGTAGAGCAGCTCGATCGATTTCGAGATGTCGCCCTTGTTCTCGTTGATCAGGTCGGTGATCTTGCCCGCGAGGTCGAAGCTCTGCGAGAGCAGCTGGTCGATCCGCGGCGGATCGACGCCCGCGACGGTTTCGCCGGCCATCACTTGCGGCGAGGAGCGCTTGCCCGGCGTGATCTCGATGTAGCGCTCGCCGATGATGCCCGCGAGGTTGATGTAGAAACGGCTGTCGCGCCGGACGCCCACGGCCGCGTCCTTGCGCACGGAGATCCTCAGGCGCAGGGGAGCCACGGCCTTGTCGTCGAACGAGTCGCTTCCGGGCTCGGAGATCGAGACGGGTGAAGCCTCGGGCTGCGGCACGAAGAACTCGATGCTTTCCACCTTGCCGACCTTGATGCCGGAGACGCGCACGGGCGAGCCCACCTCGATGCCCCCGGCGAAGTTGTAGGTGACGTAGAACTCCATCGAGCGGGCGAACGGGTTGTTGATGCCCACGACCCACGCGAACGCGACCGCGAGCGCCGCCGTCGCCAGTACCAGGGCGCCGACTTTGGCTTCGTTCGATAGCTTTCCAACCGGCGAAGTCATGGGGCCATTATCACAGAACCAGGCTGAAGAAGTAAGTCAGAAGAAAGTCGAGCAGGATGATGATGAGGGTCGAGGCCACGACCGAATTCGTGGTGGACCGGCCGACCCCCTCGGCGCCGCCGGTGCACCGGAAGCCGTAGGCGCATGAAACCACCGGAATGACCGCGCCGAAGATGGTGCCCTTGACGACGGCGCACACCACGTCGCCGTAGCCCACGAAGTGACGAAGCGCGTTCACGTACTCCGCCCAGTTGAAGTTGTAGCGGGTCACCGCCATGAGCAGGGCGCATCCCAGGGTCATCGCGCTCGCGAAGAGCGTCAGGCACGCGCCCGAGATGACGGACGCCACGAACCGGGGAACGACCAGGTACTCGATCGGATCGATCTTCAGCAGCCTCAAGGCATCGACCTGCTCGGTGACCTTCATGGTGCTGACCTCGGCGCTGATCGCCGCGCCGGCCTTGGACACCAGGAGCAGGGCGGGGATGGCGATCCCGAGCTCGCGCAGGATGAACTGCCCCGTGATGCCGGGGACCATCGAGACGGTGTTGAGCGCCTGGTCCATTTCCCAGGCGATCTCCTGGGTGACCACGAAACCCGCGAACGCGGTCGACACGGAGATGATCGGAAGGCTCCCCAGGCCGATCTGCGAGATCTGGGCGGCGATCTCGGGGCGCCGCCACTTGCGCGTGAGGACGCTGGTGAGCGTCCGCGCGCCCACGGCGCCGATCGCCCTGGCGTCGTCCCTGACTTCGGCGACAAGTCCGGCGATCATAGCTGTCCTCCGAGCTCGAGCAGGGCCCCGGTCACGAAGTTCGCGATGACGATGTAGAAGTTCGTGTCGATGGCCGCCATGTTCACCGCGCGGCCCACGCCGCGCGCGCCTCCCGAGGCCGAATAGCCCTGGTAGCAGGCCACCGCCGCGACGATCGTCCCGTAGACCAGCGCCCGGAAAAAGCCGCTCGCCAGCGTATCGAGGCCGGTGAAACGCGGGATGCTCGATCCGTACTGCTGGAAGTTGATGCCGCAGAAGACGTCGGCGACCACGAGCGCGCCGGTCAGGCCGATGGCGAGCCCGAGCCCGAGCAGCAGCAG
>CAYZKI010000432.1:0-2234 GCA_964478745.1 uncultured Bacteriovoracaceae bacterium | reverse complement strand
CGCTTCATCTTCGGTTCGGACCGGTCGGAGCTCGATATCTGCATACCGATCAGATGATCGGTGCGATGTCCTCCCAGCGCACGAGCTTGAAGTTCTGGTTCCCGCTGTTGCCGGGAGCGGTGTTCCTCCCGTCCTGCGCGACGAAAAGCCCGTACGGAAAGTCAGGGCCGAGCGGGCGCGAGACGACGTCGATGCCGTCCGTGTCGTTCACCCCGTCCACGGTTCCGTCGGAAAGCGAGAACTTCATGCGGAAGGTATTGGAGCCCGCGCGGTCGTAGACGACGAAGGCGTTGCTGCCCTGGCTCGAGGCGATCAGGTATCCCTGTCCGTCGCGGCCGTAGTAAATGGTCAGTCCTTCGACGTGCGGAACGAGGTTTCCCTGCCCGACGCGCTCGACCGAGGTGCGCGCTTCACCCGCTGACGGCTCGGCTCCGTACTTCCAGATCCCGGCCTTCTCCTCGGCGACGTAGAGGTGGCCGAGCTCGTCGTCGGCCACGCAGCCTTCGGACTGGTCGCCCACGTCGAATCTCCGCTGAAGAGTGCCTTGCACCCGCCCGCCGGGCCCCGGGCCGAGCATCCACTGCTCGACGTTCCCGTCTCTCCCGACGGCGAAGGCGTAAACGCTTCCGGTCCGCGGGCTCCGGTACATGCAGAGGCCGTACACGTCCCCGAGCGTCGTCTGGATCGGCGAGCCGGGCATCTCCACGAGCCCGCGCGTGGCCGCGTCCACGCGATAGACCACGAGCGTCTCGTTGTCGAGGTTGCTCGCCACCACGAGATCGAGCCTTTCCCCGTTCTGGCCCACGAGCTGCCTGAGGTCCACGTTGTTGAGGTCGCCGTCCCTGTAGAAGTGGAGCTGCCTTCCTCCGAGATCGTAGACGCCGATGCCCTTCTGCTTGTCGGTGCCGATGATCGTGCTGAGCGCGGGGTCGGTCGGGTGAACCCAGATGGCCGGGTCGTCGGCCGCGTCACCGGAGCTCGGCACCGGCTCGGTCTCGACGCGAGCGTTGACGGGCGTGGCGCCGGGGTCCGTGGGCCGCGCTCCTCCGAAGCCGGTAAGAACAGCCAGCGAAATGAATGCGGCAAGTGCGAGAGAAAACGGCTTCCTCAAGGTCGTCTGCTTCGTCATGAATCGGGCCTTTCGTCGAATCGGAGGCCGGCCGACAGGCGGGCGTCCGCCCAGCTCCGATGCAGGCGACGAGCCATTGACCGCTTGCGCGATGCTCGGTCGATCAGTGGGTCAGGAGCGCGGCGTGTCTGTGCTCGCAGGGAAGCGTGCAGTCGCCGCGCACGTGGAGATCGCAGGGCTCGACGTGGATCGTGACGGAAGCGTTGGAGAATCGTTCTTCGATCGCGCGCTCGATCGCGTCGCAGAGATCGTGCGACTCGCGCACCGTGAGCTCCTTGCACACCGTCATGTGGAAGTCGACGTGGCGCGAAGGGCCGCTCCGGCGGGTCCTCCAGTCGTGCGCGTCGATCATGTCGCCGCGCTCCCGGAAGGCGGCGACGATCTCGTGGAGCTCGCGCAGCTCGTGGTCGGGAAGGCCGGTGTCGGCGAGCTCCTGCAGCGCTCCGACCACCTGCCGGATCGAGATGGCCGCGATGTAGAAGGCGACGCCGATCCCGGTGATCGGGTCCCACATCGCCCAGCCTGTATAATGGAGGAGCACCAGGCCCGCGAGCACGCCGAAGCTCGCGGCGACGTCGGCAAGGAAGTGCAGGGCGTTCACGTGAAGAGCGCTGCTTTCGGTCAGGCGGGCCGCGCTCAGGTTGTGGCGGTAGACGAGCCAGCTGGCCACGAGCGAGAAGGCCATGACCGCGACGGCGACGCCCTGGTGCTGCACGGGCTGCGGGTTCTGGAAACGATCGACGCTCTCGATGACGATGAATCCCGCCGTCACGACGAGGAGCACGGATTCGAACAGGCTCGAGAGCGTCTCGATCTTCCCGTGCCCGAACGGATGGTCGCGATCCGCCGGCTTGCCGGCGATGCGGACCGTGAAAAAAGCGATCGCCGCGCTGACCACGTCGAGCGACGAGTGGAGCGCCTCGGAGAGCACGCCCACGGAGCCCGAGATCCAGGCCGCCCAGATCTTGAGGGCCGTGAGGCCGACGGCGGCCGCGAGCGCGAGCGTCGCGGCGCGGTTGCGGATCTTAAGGGTAATAAACCACCCCGGCAGACAGGTAGGTGTCCGTGTTGTTCACTGCGATCCCGAACTCGAGGATCGTGCGGA
>CAYZKI010000431.1:0-2246 GCA_964478745.1 uncultured Bacteriovoracaceae bacterium | reverse complement strand
GCCTTCGCCGTATCCCTCTCCCTTCCCCACCTCGCCCTAGCCGAAGAAATTCCCTCCGAGCCCGGCTTTCACGTCGGAGTCATGGGCGGCGCGGCGTTCATCACCGCGCTCGAGCAGCAGCTCGGGGGCTTCGACCCGAACGACGTGTCATTCACCCTGGCGACACGGGTGGGCTACGCTCCTGACGCGGAGTGGAGCTACGGTCTCTACGGTCAATGGCTGCACCTCCTCCATGTGGAGCCCGCCGGCGCGGCCGAGGTCGACTTCCGAATCTGGAGCGTGATGGCCGAGGTGAACTATCATGTGAGCTCGTTCTACGCGGGCGGCAAGATCGGCGCCGGAATCTTCGACGGAAGCGGAGCGACAACGGAGATCAGGCTCGCCGCAGGCCCCGCGCTCGGCATCCAGCATCGGATCGGAACCGATTTTTCGCTGCTTGGCGAGGCCAACTGGATCTATCACGTCGCGGCGGACGGGTTCAGTACCCTGAGTGTTCTGGCGGGCGTGCGCTTCGGATTCTAAGCCTCGCGCGCCGCGCCGGACGTTTCCGCTTGCGCGATTCGCGCGAGGTGCAGCAACCTCCGATCCATGAACAGCAGCCAACTCTGGATCGAGCCCGTCGGTAACATCATCATCGCCCGCATCCGCGGCGTGCCCACGGCAGGGCTCATCGAGGAGTGCCAGCAGCGGATCCTGACCCTGGTCAGGGACACCGGCCAGGGCCGCATCCTTCATGACGTGCTCGAGATGGAAGCTCCGTCGATCGACGTCCCGCTCGTTCAGTGGAAGCTCGACGAGGAGGCGCGAGGAGTTCAGCTCAGGCGCGCCGTCGTCGTTCCCAACACGAAGCTCGCGTATCTCGCGCGGATCGCTTTCGGCGAGTCCGACTGCCGCGTCTTCTACAACGACATGGCCTCCGCGATGGCGTGGCTCAGCGAGCCCATGCAGCAGAACCCTCTGCGGCTCGCGCGATGAGGGGCCGGTCGATAGGAAGGACGGTTCGGCCCTCCGGTCAGGCGACCGCACGCGGGGGCGCGAATCGCCGGCGCAGCCCCTCGGCTTTCGCGCGAGCCTCGGGAAAGCGCTGAAGCAGGGTATTCATGAGATCATCGGCGCACTCGCGCTTTCCAGCCTCGTAGTACTTCTCGCACATCACGAGATAGAGCCGCGGGTCGGAAAGGTTCTTCTTCAGCAGTGAGAGCCCCATCATCAGAGTCTCGCCCGCGGGCTTCAGCGCGCTGCAGACCAGGAACTTCGAAAGCAGGAATTCGTCCGATTCGCAGGCCTCTGGCGAAAACCGATTCAGGTACTTGGCCGCCGCGGTTCCCTCGCCGAACTCCACCAGGCTCGCGATAATCTCCAGCAGGACGCGCCACTGGCGGACTCCCGAAATGGCCGCCTTTTCGAAGAGCTTGTGAGCGCGATCGAGGTTCCCGTGGGCCAGGTAGTGCTTTCCGCAGACGACCAGCGCGCAGCACACGTGCCGGATCAAGGACTCGTTTCGATCCTCGATCGATATGAACATCTTGTAGTACTCCTCGATGTCGTCGAAGCTGCCCGTGACGATCGCCAGCCTCAGGATCTCCTCCATCCGCTTCGGGTTCGCCGGAAAGAACTTCGAGATCCTCCGCGCCACTTCGTACGCTTCGCGATGCTCCCCTTGGGAACGATACAAGTCGTAGAGCCCGACCAGGCACCGGTAGTGGATCTTGTTGAAATCGAGCCCGCGACTGAAGTCCCGTTGAGCCCGCTCGAACGTCTTTCTCATCGTGTCCACCAGGCCCTGGTAGTAGCAAGCGAGGGCAGGCGCCGGATCCAGCCGGGAAGCCGCTTGGAAACTCGCTTCGGCCTCATCGTACTTCCCTTCCGCCAGCAGTGCCTTCCCTTGCTCGATGGCCTTCCGGTAGTCGGTGGGGCAAAGCTTCAGAGCCGCCGCACGGAGGATGGTCTGGCTCACATTGGTCGAGACCAGCGGCTTGAGCACGTAGGCGTCGATATCCTCTTCCATCGCCTGCGCCACGGCCGACTGGGTCGTATTCCCGGTGACGATGATGAAGAGGCACTTTTTCGCCTCTTCCGGGCGAAGCTCGCGCTGCCGCCCCAAAAGCTCGAGCCCGCACCGGTTTCCGAGGTCGTACTCCGCGACCACGATATGGGGCTTGATCTCAGGGATGAGCTGCTCACCCTGGTTGAACGTGTTCGCGAGCACGATCTGATTCGTCTTGGCTCCCATCCACTGGAACATG
>CAYZKI010000430.1:0-2248 GCA_964478745.1 uncultured Bacteriovoracaceae bacterium | reverse complement strand
CCTGGCCTTCATCCTTCTTTACCGCTTCGGCGAGTCGATGCTTTCCAAGATGTCGGGCCTCTTCCTTCTGGACCCGGTGGCCTCGGGCGGGCTGGGGCTTTCGACGATGCAGGTGGGAAGCGTGCTCGGGAACGTCGGCGTGCTCAGCCTCGTGATCGGCGGGCTGCTGGGCGGGTTCGCGATCTCGCGCTTCGGCCTGAAGCCGCTGCTCTGGCCGATGATCCTGGCCATGAACCTCCCGAACCTGGCGTACGTCTGGGCATCGTACGCGCAGCCCGAGATCCAATGGGTCTATCTCATCATCGCGTTCGACCAGTTCGGCTACGGCTTCGGCATGGCCTCCTACATGGTTTACGCGATGTACGTCTGCCAGAGCTCGCGCTACCAGACCTCGCACTACGCGATCGTGACGGCGCTGATGGCGCTCGGCGCGATGGCCGCGGGGATCACCAGCGGGTTCCTGCAGAAAGCGCTGGGGTACCAGGGGTTCTTCATCGCCGTCTGCTTTTTCACCATCCCGGGCATGGTCCTTCTCCGCCTGATCCCGCTCGATCGCGAGACGCTCGCGCGCCGCGACCTTTCCGAGGTGGAGAATGCGCTTGAGGCGTGAGCCGGAGGTCCTGCCGGCGCCGATCGGGTTCGTCGAGGGTTTCTACGGCGAGCCCTGGAGCTGGAGCGCGCGCGAGGAAGCCATTCCCTTCATGGCCGGCGCCGGGCTTTCGTTCTACATCTACGCCCCGAAGGGCGACGCCTGGTTCCGGAAGCGATGGCGCGAGCCGATTCCGGCGGATCACGAGGCGAAGCTCGCCGGCATCTCGGCGGCCATGCGCGCCGGCGGAATCGACTTCGGAGTCGGCTTCAGCCCCTACGAGATTTATCGATCGTTCGATGAAGAGGCGAAGCGCGACCTGCTCTCGCGCATCCGGACGCTGAACGGGATCGGCGTCGACCATCTCGGGATCCTGTTCGATGACATGCGCGGCGACCTTCCGCGGGTCGCGGAAACCCAGGCGGAAGTCGTGCACTTCGTCCGCGAGCACTCTCGCGCGCGCGAGATCAGCATGTGCCCGACCTACTATTCCACCGACCCGATCCTCGACCGGCTCTTCGGCGAGCGCGCGCCGACTTATCTCGAGGATCTCGGGCGCGCGCTCGATCCGTCGATCCAGGTGTTCTGGACGGGGCCCAGGATCTGCTCGACCGAGTATCCGCCCGAGCACCTTCGCGAGGTCACCGGGCGCCTGGGGCGGAAGCTCCTGCTCTGGGACAACTACCCGGTGAACGACGGCCAGAAGATGTGCAAGTTCCTGCACCTCGGCGCCTTCACCGGCAGGCCCGCCGCGATGGGGGAGTTCCTCACGGCGCACGCGGTGAACCCCATGAACCAGCCCGTGCTCTCGCGAATCCCGGCGCTGACCCTCGTCGAGAGCTACCGGCTCGGCGCCGGGTACGCTCCCGGGCTCGCTTTCACGCAGGCTTCGACCGAGGTGCTCGGCGCGGCTTTCGCGGCGGCGATCGCGGAAGACCTGGAGACGCTCCAGCTCGTGGGCCTCGAGAAGATGACCGATGCGCGGAAGGCCGCGCTTCGCGCGCAGTACTCCGCTTTCCTCCCGCACCCGGCCGCGCGTGAGATCCTGGACTGGCTGGACGGGCGCTACGAGGTCTCGCGCGAGCTCGTGCTGACTCAGTAGCCCGGGCTTATTCCGGAAGCTCGTTCAGGCAGGCGCTCTCGATCGGATCGGGATCCTGCACGAGCGTGACGGTAAGCGGCTTCATATGAGTGATGCCGGCCTTCACCAGGTCCTTGGCGTACTTGCGGTCCTCGATGAACAGGTCGACGCGCGCGTCGATGATCGCGCCGCCGATGTCGATCGCGTTCCAGATCCCGTCATGGACGCTGCCGTCGGGAAGGACCATGCCCACGGTTTCCTCGATGCGGATCTTCGAGCCGAGCGCGACGCGCTTCGGGTCGACGGCGACGGACCTGAACGGTACGAGCGGGCAGTTTCCGACCCCGCGGCCGTAGCGATGGCGGGTGAACGCGAAGCGGACCTCGCCGTTCTTCCTGCCCTGGTAGTTGAGGATGCGCCCGTCCCGCAGCATGCCGGTGCCTTCCATCGTGAGCGCCTTCTTGAAGGGCGTCGAAACCACCGCGAGGACGGTGTCGTCCATGGCCTTGATCTCGGCGTCGGCGGGGGCCGAGTAATCGCGCTCGAAGGCGCAGTAGTAGATCGTGTTCTTGACCATC
>CAYZKI010000429.1:0-2253 GCA_964478745.1 uncultured Bacteriovoracaceae bacterium | reverse complement strand
GGCGCAAGCTGATCTGCGGGCTCACCACGGCGTTCCTGCTGTGCGTGCTCGTGAGCTTCATCGCCTTCGTGTCGCTTCGAAGCGTCATTCAGGTGAAGGACGCGGTGCTGGACGACCAGGCCCACGATCTCGTCGAGCTCATGGAGCTCAGGCTCGCCTCCGAGCAGAAGATCGGCCTCAACCGGGCGTATCTGCTGACGGGCGAGGAGTCCTTCCTGCTGGCCGCGGAGGCCACGCGCTCCGAGTTCTTCAACCGCATCACCGCGCTCGCGCCGAAGCTCCAGGACCCGACCAACCAGGCCTACCTGGTCAAGCTGCGGGACGCCGAGACCGCGCACAACGCCGCGCTCGGCGAGGCCAGCGCGCTCGTGAAGAAGAAGGGCGTACCCGCGAGGAAGGTCGGCCAGTACTTCGACGAGATCGTCAAGCCGGCCCACTCCAGGCTGGTGAGCACCTTCGACGACGCGATCGGATACCAGAAGGCGCGCCTCGAGCGCGCGAAGGGCGAGAGCAGCCAGGCCGCGCGGTTCGCGCTGCGCCTCATCCTGTTCAGCAGCGGCGTCTCCCTCGTCCTCGGGATCACGGTGCTCGTGCTGGTCGGCAAGACCATGGAGAAATCCCGCGACGTGGAGCTCGCGGTGAAACGCTCCTACGAAGAGCTCGATCGCCGCGTGCAGGAGCGCACGGCCGAGCTCCAGGCCTCCAACCAGGAGCTCGAGGCATTCAGCTACTCCGTGTCCCACGACCTCCGCGCCCCGCTTCGCGGGATCGACGGTTTCAGCCAGGCGCTCATGGACGACTACGACGACAAGCTCGATGCCACCGGCAAGCAGTACCTGCGCTACATCCGCGAGGGCATCCAGAAGATGGGCCGGCTCATCGACGACCTTCTCGAGCTCTCCAGGCTCACCCGCCGCGAGATGAACCGGGAGCAGGTCGACCTGAGCGAGCTCGCGAAGCAGGTGGCCGAGAAGCTCTCGCGCGAGCACGGGGCCTCCCGCTCTCCCGTCGACTTCCACGTCATGCCCGAGGCGGTGGTGATGGGCGATCCCGGCCTGCTTTCGGCCGCGGTCGAGAACCTGCTCTCGAACGCCTGGAAGTTCACCGCGAAGAATCCCCGGCCACGCGTCGAGTTCGGCGTCGAGGAGCGGGACGGGAAGCCCGTCTACTACGTCAGGGACAACGGCGCGGGCTTCGACATGGCCTACCTCGACAAGCTTTTCGGCGCGTTCCAGCGGCTTCACTCGCCCAAGGAGTTCCACGGCAACGGCGTGGGCCTGGCCACGGTCCGGCGGATCATCCGCCGGCACGGCGGGAACATCTGGGCCGAGGGCAAGGTCGGCGAGGGCGCGACATTCTATTTCACCCTCTAGAAGGACAGGAGAAGTACCATGCAGGACAAAGTCATCTTATTGGTCGAGGACAACGAGCAGGACGAGCTCCTGACCATCCGTGCGCTGAAGAAGAACAACATCCAGAACGAGGTGGTCGTCGTCCGTGACGGCGCCGAGGCGCTCGATTATCTCTTCGCCCAGGGGGCCTACACTTCCCGCGACATTCGAATCATGCCGCAGGTCGTCCTGCTGGACCTCAAGCTCCCGAAGATCGACGGGCTCGAGGTGCTGCGCCGCATCCGCGCCGATGAGCGCACCCGGAGGCTTCCGGTTGTCATTTTGACGACTTCGCGCGAGGATTCGGACGTTTTGACAGGCTATGACCTCGGAGCCAACAGCTACGTGCGCAAGCCCGTCGACTTCAATCAGTTCGCGGACGCGGTCAAGAACCTGGGGCTCTATTGGCTGCTTCTGAACGAGGTGCCGCCCCGGACCTGACCCCGATGAAACACGTCCAGATCCTCATCATCGAAGACTCGCCGATGGATACGGAGCTCGTGGTGCGCCAGCTCAGGCTCGCCGGGCTTTCGTTCGACCATCTTCAAGTCGAGGATGAGGCGTCGATGCGAACCGCCCTCGAGCGCACCCGCTGGGACGCGGTTCTGTCGGATTTCAACGTGCCGGGCTTCGGCGCCCTGCAGGCGCTGAACCTGCTCAAGCAGCATCAGCCGGACGTCCCGTTCATCGTGGTCTCGGGCGCGATCGGCGAGGAAGCCGCCGTCGAGCTGATGAAGGCGGGCGCGGACGACTTCCTGATGAAGTCGAACCTGCACCGCCTCGGGCGCGCGGTCTTGCGCGCGCTGCGCGAGTCGAAAACCCGCCTGGAAGCCGAGGAAGCCAAGCGCCAGGCGTTCGAGGC
>CAYZKI010000428.1:2042-2270 GCA_964478745.1 uncultured Bacteriovoracaceae bacterium | reverse complement strand
ACACCCGCAAGGCCTCGGAGGTCCGCTGGCTGCACGGTTTCATCATGAAGCATCACTCGAGCCCGGACTGGGTGCGTCCCACGCTGGTGGACCTCCGTAATCCGACCTATCGCGACTTCAAGGCGTTCCTGGGCGACGAGCTCGTCGGGGTGAGCGGTTATGAAATTCGCACGCCGTACCTGGTCGAGACGCATCGAACCATCCTCCTGCCCGAGTTCCGCGGCAAGG
>CAYZKI010000428.1:1530-2032 GCA_964478745.1 uncultured Bacteriovoracaceae bacterium | reverse complement strand
TTTCCTGGGCGATGGAGCGGGAAGTTCGCCGCGCCGGCTTCAAGAAGATCCGCTCGACGATTTACGCGAATAACCTGCCGATGATCGGGATCAAGCTCGCGCAGGGCTTCCAGATCGAGGGGTTCCATCCGGACCACGACGCTCCGGGTCTTCACGAGTACTCCCTCGGCAAAGTGCTTCGCTAGCGCGGCACGCCGATTGCTGCTCGTGCGGGGATGAGCTCGGCTCCGCCACCGGCTTCACAGCCAGGATTTTTCAGACCCGTACAGCAGGCCTTCCTGGTGATGCTCCTGGCAGTGGTGCTCGCCGGCATCTGCGCCGCGCTTTACACCACGCGATGGATCGTCCTGGGCGCGCTGCTCGGCATCGGGCTCGGGGTGATCATCTCGCCCGCGATGCGGCTTCTGCATGACCACCTGCGCATCCCTCGTCCCGTGAGCGCCGCCCTCTTCTTCGTCCTGGTCATCGGTACCGTCGGCGGCATCCTCTACGTGTTCTATAC
>CAYZKI010000428.1:0-1520 GCA_964478745.1 uncultured Bacteriovoracaceae bacterium | reverse complement strand
ATCGTTCCCCTGATCGAGGACGCTCCCGGCCTGGTCAGCCAGGCGCGACAGGTGATGATGGCATGGTCGCAGAGGATTCCCTGGCTGCAGAACAGCATCTCGAAGATCGACCTCGCCGAGCCGTTCCAGCGCCTGACAGGGATGTTGGCCTCGGGCCTGAGTCTCGGCGCCACGGCGATCGGCGGGTTCTTTTTCGTGCTCTTCATCGCGATCTACCTGGCGGTGAACCCACGCTTGTACCGCGACGGGCTTTTGAGTCTGTTTCCTTCCCATCTTCGAAAGAGAGTCGCGAGCGACCTGGGCGCCTGCGCGAAAAGCCTGCGCGTCTGGTTCTTCGCGCAGATGATCGCCGCGGGAATCGTCGGCGCGCTCGTTGCCGCCGGGCTCCTCGCCATCGGCCTCGACGTGTGGTTCGCCGGGGGCCTTCTGACGTTCGCCCTCGACTTCGTGCCCTACGTGGGACCTTTCATCGCGGCCGCGATCATCGGGCTGATGACCTTGGGCTCCGAGCCGGAAAAGCTGCTCTGGGCGATGGGCGTTCTGCTGATCATGCAACAGGTGGAAAGCAATCTCGTGATCCCCATGGTGATGAAGGGACGGGTGGAGCTTGCGCCGATCCAGCTGATCACGCTGATGCTGATGTTCGGGCTTTGGTTCGGCTTCCTCGGCGTGTTGATCGCGCCGCCTTTACTCACCGTCGCCCGCACTCTCTACTTGCGCGAGTACGTTCCTTGGATGAATTCCCGCAAAAAACCAGCGTATTTGGAGCCCCCGGCCGCGGCCGAACCACCGCCCGCGCAAAGATCCGCCTAGCGCGAAAACGATAACGCTATGAATCATGTCTTATATAGTCAGACTCCTGTGGGGACATTCTGAAATCAGAAAATGGTTAAGAAGCGAAACCGGACTTGTCACTTCTCGATTCCGATGGGACCACTAGGGGCATGAAACGACTCACGTGGGGATCAGTTGTTTTCAGAGGCAAGTTCAACGTAGTTCGGGCGATCGGGGTCGCTGCCGCTCTCGGCATCGCCGCTCCGGCTGGCGCCGCTTCGGTGACCGGCACGGTCACGAAGGTCTCGGACGGGGACACGATCCACGTCAAGGTTCCTTCGGCCTCGAAGCCGCTCAAGATTCGCATGATCGGAATTGACACTCCCGAGCTTCACTTCCCGGCCGCCGGCGGCTGGCAGAGCCAGGGCTACTGGGCCGAGCAGGCTCAGATCCGCCTGGCCAAGCTGATCCCTCTCAAGGCCAAGGTCACGCTCGAGACCTACGGCACGGACAAGTACGGCCGCACTCTGGCGCGCATCTACCGCGGCAGCAAAGACATCAACCTCGAGCTCGTTCGCGAAGGCCTCGCGCTTCCTTACATCATCTGCGAAGGCAAGGACTGCGATCCGAGCTTCTTCCGGCGCCACGACGTCGATGCCTACCTCGACGCCTGCGAAGACGCCGAGAAGCAGCAGATCGGCATCTTTGACGCGAACGATCCGCTCCCGGAAATGCCTTTCGAGCTG
>CAYZKI010000427.1:0-2271 GCA_964478745.1 uncultured Bacteriovoracaceae bacterium | reverse complement strand
GGTTCGAGGCACTTCGCGCAGAGATCGCGGATCGGCCATCGATCCTTCGATCGCGCCACCTCGAGCTCCTGGCCGCAGCCCGGGCATTTCCCCCGCCCGCCTTCGATCTGGGACCTCTGGTTGTAGAAGACCCACGCGACCACCGGGCCCGCGATCAGGAACGAAGGGACCAGGACGAAGTGGAGCAGCGGAAGGATGACCGAGACGCAGGCGGCGCCCCAGAGCCCGGCCCACCAGCGGAGCGCGCGCTTCAGCCTCTCGGGCTGCGAGTACCGGACCTCGGTCACGAAGCCCTCGGTCGGCGGCCCGCCCTTTTCCAGCGCGATCCGAACATGAAGGTTTTCTCGATGCATTCTACCTGGGCCTCCGATCAGCCCGCGCGCTTTCCGGGCGAGGAACAGCGCTGAGCCATGCGCTTCGAGGCCTCGGCGGCGACGCGGGCGTCGTCGTGCTTCCGGAGCGAGCCCAGGATCGAGCAGGGTGTCCTCTCGCTCCAGGCCAGGGCCATGGCCAGATGGTGCGAGTCCGGCTCACGCGCGTGGCGGGCGAGCGCTTCGAAGATTTCCGGCGGGGCCGAGGGATTCCGCGCGACTCCGGCAAGGACATAGGTCTTGTACAGTCCCCACTCCACGCGTTCGGCGGGGCCGGGCGCGGGCCGGGCGGCGAGCCTGCGCAGTACCTCGGGCGGAGTGCGCGGATTCTGCGCCACGCCCCAAAGGCGCGTGTAGTTGTAGCCAGGGGCGGTTCCGATCTCGGTGAGCAGGTCGACCGGGGTGGCCGGATTCGCGCGACTTCGCGTACCACCTGGTCGCTCCGGCTCCTCGCCAGGACCCGGAGGGTCTCGGCGGGCGTCGACAGGTTCTGCGCCAGGACCTTCTGGAGCGGCTCGCTCAGCTGGGCGACCCCGACCTGGGTCACGCGCCGGAGCTCTTCCTGCGGAAGCGGGGCGATGCTCGCCGCGCGCGCCCAGCGGACCTCGCGGCGGTGCTGCTCGATCTGGAACCATTTCTGGAAGGCAGCCGAGGTCGCCAGCGCGAGCACGAAGAACCAGTATGCCGTTCTTCGTGGAAGCATCAGTAGCGAAAGGCTCACGGAGAACCCGGCGAGGAACATCGGCGCGCAGGCCAGGGGTACGAAAAGGTATCCGACGGCGGCCGTCGAGGACTTCGAGCGCGAGATCTCCGCGCTCAGCTCGGCGAGCTCGAAGTACGCGGCCGATAGCCCGACGGCGGTACTGACGAGAAGCCAGGCGCTGTGCGGTCGAAGCTCCCTGTTCCAGATGCCGATCAGGAGGAATAGCGCGAGAAGGCCAGGAAGGATCCAACCCAGGTTTTCGCTGAGGTAGGCCATCTCTTCCATCGTACGCCACGGAGCGCCGACCCACCACGACCAAATCCGTCGGAATTCCGGATGGGAACGAGATTTCTCGCGCCCTTCTGTCCCGCGGCCTCCAATTCGGTTAGAGAAGGAACATGCCTTCCCCTTCGAATGCTCCCCTGAAAGAAACGCTGAATCGTCTTTCCACCCGGAAGCTCCCCGGCCTGGAGTGGGCCGGCTTCCGCGAGGTCCGCGAGGCGGCGTCGATGCGCTTCGTGCGCGACGGCAAGCCCGAGCACAATTCGAGCGGCTATTCGCACGGAGTCATGGTCGAGACGCTGGTGGACGGGCAGTTCGGCTACGCGGCGACCACGCGGCTCGATCCGGAAAGCCTGATGCGCGCGGTGGAACAGGCCCATGCGCAGGCGGCGCGCGCGGCGAAGTACGCCGTTCATCGCTTCACCGAGAAGCAGCGCCCGCCCACGAAGGCCACCTACCGGTCGACCGTCAGGAAGCCCCTGAGCTCGATCCCGGCGGGCGAACTGAACGGGTTGCTGATCCGCATCTGCGAGCGCATGAAGAAGTCGCCCAAGATCGTGCGCACGACGGGCTTCGCCATGTCGGTGCAGACGGAGATGCGGCTCGTGAGCTCGAACGGCGCGGAAAGCGAGCAGTCGTTCTCGCTTGTGACGATCGACTTCGAGTCGACGGCGCAGGACGGCTCGGTGGTTCAGAAGCGATCGGACGGCGGCCTGCGGGGAAGAAGCCACCAGGGCGGCGCCGAGCTGATCGACACCCCGGACCTGTGGGCACGTGTCGACAAGGTGGCCGACGAGGCTCTCGAGCTCGTCGCGGCCCCCGAGTGCCCGACGGAGACGACGAGCCTCGTGCTGATGCCCGATCAGATGATGCTGCAGATCCATGAAAGCATCGGCCATCCCCTCGAGCTCGACC
>CAYZKI010000426.1:0-2277 GCA_964478745.1 uncultured Bacteriovoracaceae bacterium | reverse complement strand
CGGTGAGCCTGAGCTCCTCGCGGAGCACGTCGAGAAGCCGCGCCATGGGATGCGCGCTGACCTCGTGGTCCTTTCCGTTCACCCGGAGCGAGAGGGTTTGTTTCGTCATGCGCGGAATGCCCTCATGAGGTCCTCGGGAAGCATCGGAATCTCGTCGACGCGCGCGCCCGTGGCGTTCTCGACGGCGTTCAGGATGGCCGGCGCCGGACCGTCCATCGGAAGCTCCCCGATGCCCTTCGCGCCGTAGGGCCCGTGCGCGTAAGGGACTTCCTCGAAGAAGACCCGGATGGGCGGGACGTCGGCCGCGGTCGGCATGATGTAGTTGGTCATCTGGCCATTGATCATGCGCCCGTCCTTCCACACGCACTTCTCGTAAACGGCGTAGCCGATGGCCTGCGCCACTCCGCCCTCGATCTGTCCTGCGGCGAGCGTCGGATGAACGACCTTGCCCACCTCCTGGACCGCGACGAAATCGTCGACGCGGGTCTCGTAGGTCACGGTGTCGACGCTCACCTCCGCGACGTACGCCGCCCATGCGTACGCCCCGTAGGCGTCGCCCTGGTACTTTTCGTCGTCCCAGTGGATGTGCCCCGGCTGCTTGTAGTGGCTGAGCGCCTTGAGCGTGCCGTACTTCGAAAGATACTGGACGCAGGCATCGCGAAACCGCGCGCCGTCGTAGCCATCCTGGAGCACGCCGCTCTGGATGAGCGTCTGCCGCAGGCCGAGCGCCGCCGATTCGACCAGCTTTCCGACGATCATCACCGTGCGCGAGGCGACGGTGGGCCCGCTGTTCGGCACGAGCGCGGTATCGGGCATGGCCACCTCGACCATCTCGTAGGGAATGCGGAGCGCGTCGGCCACGATCTGCGAGAAGACGGTGTTCGTGCCCTGGCCGATCTCGGTGCTCGCCGAAAGCACGCGCACCTTGCCCTCTTTCGTCGCCTCGACGCCGGCGATGGAAGCCAGGAACTTCTCGCCCGATCCGGTGAATCCTGAGCCATGCATGAAGGTCGCGAAGCCGATGCCCTTCCGCACCTTGGGCTTCGAGCGGTTGTGCTCCTCGAACTCCTTGACCTTCCGGTGGTAGCCGCTTTCCTTCAGCGCGCGGTCGAGGATGCGGTTCATGTCGACGCCTTCGTTGATGACCTGGCTCGTGGCCGTGGTCTCGCCGTCGCGGATGAAGTTGCGCCGGCGGATCTCCTCGGGCGTGATCCCCAGGACCTGCGCGACGTGGTTCAGGTGGCGCTCGAGGGCGAAGATGCTCTGGGGCGCGCCGAAGCCGCGGAACGCCCCGTGCGGGGGCGTGTTGGTCGCGACCGCGCGGCTGTGGATCCTCACGTTCGGGCAGAAGTACGGGCCCGCCGAATGGATGGTTCCGCGGGAAAGCACGACCGAGGAGAGCGTCGCGTACGCGCCGCCGTCGATCGCGAAGTCGATCTCCATGCCCAGGATCCTGCCGTCCTTCGAGACGGCCGTTCGGTGGATCGTTCGCGAGGGATGGCGCTTGGTCGTCGCCACCATGTCCTCGGCGCGGTCGTAGACGAGCTTCACGGGCTTGCCCGACTTCCAGGCCAGCAGGGCCGCGTGGCCGGCGATCATCGAGGGATATTCCTCTTTCCCCCCGAAGCCCCCGCCCGTCTCCGCCTGGATGATGCGGATCTTCTCCGACGGAAGGTTCTTGAAGAGGGGCACGAGCGCTTTGTGCACGTAGTACGGGCACTGCATCGATCCCCAGATCGTCACGCCGTCTTTGGCGTTCGCCGTGGCGATCATCCCGTTGTTCTCGATGTAGAGCTGCTCCTGCGCTCCCGTGCGGTACTCGGCCTCGATGATCTGGTCGGCCTTCGCCCAGACGGCGTCGATCGAGCCCTTTTCCACCCGATAGGACTTGAACACGTTGTCGTCGCCCCAGATGACGTGCTTCCTGGCCAGCGAGTCCTCGATGGTGAGGACCGCGGGAAGCGGCTCGACCTCGATGCGGACGCAGCGGCGCGCCTCCTCGAGCAGGTACTTGTCCGGGTGAGCCAGCAGCACGACGGCCTCTTCCGGATGGTTGATGACCTCGCTCGCGAGAAACGGCTGATCGTAAAGAATGAGGGCGACGTAATTCTCGCCGGGGACGTCTTTCGCCGTCACGACGGTGATCTCGTCCCAAGGGATGTTTCCCTCGAACGAGATCTTCCTGATCCTCCCCCGGGGCACGGTGCTCCGGACGGTCGTGCCGTAGATCATCCCCGGAAGGGAAATGTCGTCGATATAGCGCGCGCGGCCCGTGAC
>CAYZKI010000425.1:305-2282 GCA_964478745.1 uncultured Bacteriovoracaceae bacterium | reverse complement strand
CGGAGATGGCTCGAGAGGATGCGGCGGGGATTGTCGTTCGAGGTCTGCTCGATGACCGCGGCGCCGCAGCCGTCGCCGAAGAGGATGCACGAGGAGCGGTCGCCCCAGTTCACGAACGGGGAAAGCACGTCGGCGCCCACGACGAGCGCCGTCTTGATCTGGCCCGAGCGCACGAACTGGTCGGCCATCGCCACGCCGTAGACGAAGCCGGAGCAGGCCGCGTTCAGGTCGATGCCCCAGGCCTTCTTCGCGCCGAGCTTCATCTGCAGCCAGCAGGCGGTGCTGGGAACCAGGGTGTCGGGCGAGCAGGTCGCGTAGAAGATCGCGTCGATGTCCTCGGGGCGCTTGCCGGCCATCTCCATCGCGCGGAGCGAGGCCTGGAGGCCGAGAGAGGAGTTCTTGTCCGATTCCTTGCCCGGGACCGAAACGCGGCGCTCGGCGATGCCGGTGCGCTCGCGGATCCATTCGTCATTGGTCTCGACGAGCTTCGAGATGTCGGCGTTCGTCATGACCTTCTCGGGAAATGCGGAGCCGATCCCGCTCATGCGGGAGGAATAGGGGGTCTTAATGGGGCTCATCATAAAGTCTGTTCTCTCTCGTCTGTCTTGGGTGGCTTCTTCGCCGCGCGAGCCTGCAGCTCCCGGAGGAGCGCCTTCTCGAGCTGCTCGACGATCTGGGCGTCGAGGGCGGATTTACCGCGGAGAATCGCGTTCTTCATCGCGCGCGCGTTGCTGCGACCATGACAGATCAACGCGTAGCCTGCCACCCCCAACAAGGGAGCGGCCCCATATTCGGCGTAGTCGAGCTTCTTTTTCAGCCTCTTGAAGACGCCCGCCGCGAGCAGGAAGCCGAGCGGCGCGAGCCAGCTCTTCTTCGCCTCGGTCTTCACCATCGTCATGACGGCCGAGCCCAGGCCTTCAACCGACTTCAAAACGAGGTTGCCGACGAAGCCGTCCGTCACGACGACGTCCACCTCGCCCTTGAAGATCTCTTTCCCCTCCGCGTAGCCGATGAACTCGCCCACGGCGTCGGGACCCGGCTTGAAGCAGGACAGGGGCTCGATCAGCTCGCGTGCGGCGCGGACCTGGTCGTTGCCCTTGGTGCGCTCCTCGCCGTTCGAAAGCAGGGCGACGCGCGGCAGCCCCGCCCGGGTCCGTTCCATCTGCCCGAAGCACGCGCCCATGACCGCGAAGTCGCGCAGATGCTCGGGCTTGCAGTCGACGTTCGCGCCGACATCGAGAACGACGCAGCCGTCGCTGCTTATTGTAGGTAGCTTGACCGCGATCGCGGGACGTTCGACGCCCTTGAGTCTTCCCATGTTGAGGAAGGCCGACGCCATGACCGCGCCGGAGTGTCCCGCGCTGATAAAAGCCGAAGGCTCGCCTCGAGCGTAGTCTTTCCCCGCCAGCTCGCAGCCCACATTGATCGAAGCGTTCGGTTTGGTCCGAATGGCGCGTATCGAATCTTCCATGTCAATAGTCTGAGGCGCATGGATGAGGCGAACGCGTACACGTGTGCTGCCCGGGTGCCGGTCATGACTTTCTCCTCTCGAGAGAGCCTCCGAAAGAGATTGCAGCCGCTTTTGCTTGAGAAGTTCCCGAACCGCGTTCTCGTCGCCGACGAGAACGAGCTCGATAGGACGATCACTGGCTGCATGCTCGAGCTCGGGAAGAGCCAGTTGCGCGCCCTCGAGGGCGGCAAGGGGGCCGTGATCGCCCCCCATGAGATCCAGGATCAGCTTCACGAATCAGACCTGAGCGGTACTCCGCTTGGACGGAAGCACCGAGCGCTTGTTGTAATAACCACAGGCGCAAATGCGGTGCGGCCGGGTCGGCTCGCTGCAGCTCGGGCAGGTGGTGACCGTCGGCTTGTCGAGCTTGTTGCCGGATGCGAAGCGGCGCATGTTGCGGCGGCTGCGGGATACTTTTTTCTTAGGAACTGCCATGGAGATTACCTCTGCTTCTCTAAAGTCTAGAC
>CAYZKI010000425.1:0-295 GCA_964478745.1 uncultured Bacteriovoracaceae bacterium | reverse complement strand
CACAGTTCGAGCACATCCCCTTGCAGGTTTCCTTACAGAGGGGCTGAAACGGAACTTGAAGGCGCAATTGCTCCGTCAAAACGTCGGCCAAGTCAATGAAATCCTGTGAAAGATAGGTGATATCGAGGTCTTTCGCCGTATCCACGGTATCGAACGCGAGCACGTTCGTGCGGGCGACACCCTTGTTCTGCCCGACAGGCTTGCCCGCTTCGGAGCTTCCGCGGGGCGCCAGGTGCGCGACACCGGCCATGTCCGGATCCTTGCAGAACAGGGCATTGAACTCGGGGTTGCAAAC
>CAYZKI010000424.1:758-2293 GCA_964478745.1 uncultured Bacteriovoracaceae bacterium | reverse complement strand
CTTCTCGCCCTCGGCGAGCCTGAAGCCCACGCGGTAGTTCCGGCTGAGCGGGCTCGCGCAGGTGGCCATGAGGTCGCCGATGCCGGCCAGGCCCAGGAAGGTCGACTCCTTCGCGCCCATCGCCACGCCGAAGCGGACCATCTCGGCGAGTCCCCGCGTGATCAGCATCGCGCGCGCGTTCCAGCCGAGCTTCATCGCGTCGAGCGCGCCCGAGGCGATCGCGAGCACGTTCCTGAGGGTTCCCGCCCACTCGACGCCGATCGCGTCCTTCACCCGGTGGACGCGTAACCTGGCGCCCGAAAGGACCACCTGCCCGGCCTCGATCACTTCGTCGAAGCGCGAGGCAACGACGGTGGCCGCGGGCTCGCCGCGGGCGATCTCGGTGGCCAGGTTCGGGCCGCTGATCACGCCGATGCGCGGGGACGGAAGCTCCTCGCGAAGGATCTCGGAGATGCGCTTCAGGCTTCCCTGCTCGATGCCCTTGGTGGCGTGGAGGATGATCTCCTCGCCCGTGAACGCGGGCGCGAGACGCGCGGCCTGCGCGCGGCACACGTCGCTCGGCAGCGCCCAGACCACCACCTGCACGCCCGTCTCGAAAACCTTGAACAAATCGGTCGAGGCGTGGATCTTGGGGTCGAGCGGCATCTCGGGAAGATAATCGACGTTGGTTCTCGTGGCGTTGATGTTGCGCGCCTGCTCCTCGGCGCGGACCCACATGCGCACGTCCATGGCGTTCTTCGCCGCGATGTTCGCGAGCACCGTTCCGAACGCGCCGCCGCCGATGACCGCGACCTTCGAGTTACGCCAGAAATCCTTTTGGGTCATTTTGACCGGGTCCCCTGAGTGTGCCGCCGACCTGCGCCAGGAGCGAGAGCCCGTAGCCCGAAAGCCGGTTGCGATAGTAGTAGAGAAGCGGAAGGTCGTCCGTGGAGATCGTCCCGTCGGCCACGCGCGCGACGGCGGCGTCGTGGAAAAGGCCGAGCTGCTTGATCCCGTCCTTGATCCACGAGTCGGTGTCCCACTGCGCGAGCTCGGGGCTCAGGAAGAGCTCGCCTTTTTCCGCGGCGGCGACGACGCGCGCGTGCTGGGCGCGCGCGGCCGCGACGAACTCGCCGTAGGGCATGGTGCGCTGGGCGCGCGAGAGCCTGAGGAAGCGGTAGAGGTCGAGATCGGGATAGCGGGTGCGGAGCGCCTCGAAGAACGCGAAGGCGACGAGGTGCGAGGTGAGCACCGTGTTCTCCTTGTGGAACCGGTCGGCGAGCCGGATACCGAGCTCGCGCGTGTACTCCTGGTCGCGCTGGGCCTCGTGGCAGAGGACGCCCCGCGAGGTGAGCCAGCGCGCGGGGTTCACGATCGTCCCGTTGGGTCCGAGCGAGTTGCCGTCGTCGTCGACGAAGTTGCCGAAGATGTCGAGTGGCTTGCCGATGCGCACGGTGATCCCGCTCTGCGTGGAGAAGATCTTCCAGAAGAACTTGAGCACCTTCGTGGGCTGCCAGGACTCGTCGTCCATGATGATGAAGCGGTGCTTGCCGGCC
>CAYZKI010000424.1:0-748 GCA_964478745.1 uncultured Bacteriovoracaceae bacterium | reverse complement strand
CCAGGTAGTCGTCGATCAGCGAGCTCGCCTCGAGCACGAAGTGGTAGCTCATCACCATCGGCACCACGAAGACGCGCGGGTTCGGGTGCCCTTCCTTCATCTTCTGCAGCTGCGCCTCGAGCGCCGTGCCGAGCAGGCCGAGCTTGAGCTTGCTCTCGACCGCTCCGCTGCGCGAGCGCCCGCCACCCGGGAAGAAGATCGAGTGGACGCCGTCGCGCAGGATCGTCGTCGAGTAGTTCTTGAGCACCGTCTTGTAGATCGGGTTCGACTTCTGCCGGTCCACCGTGTACGAGCCCAGCCGGCTCATGAAGAAGGAGAGCACCGGGTTGGAGAACAGGTTCAGCCCGGCGCCGTAGGCGAACGGCGGCAGCGACATCAAATAAATGATGTAGCCGATCAGGACGCTGTCGATGTTGCTCTGGTGCGTGGGAACGAGAAGGATCGTGCCCTTCTGCGCGAGTTTCTGGAGCGCGGGGATCTCGCCCACGATCGACAGGCGGCTTTCCAGCGACTCCGTCCAGCGCCACGGCAGGTAGCGGCGCACGCTCGAGGCGTTCAGGAGCCAGCTGAAGCCCGCGGGCACCATGCGGGTGGCCACGCGGTAAACGCGGGGGTCGAAGTGGCCGCCGATCTCTTCGGAATAATGGCGGATGACGTTCTCGAGGAGCTGCTTGCGGTCGGCGCCCGCGGCGTCCTTAAGCTGCCCCCAGGGGATCTGGCCTCACAGAGCCTGGTCGCGTTTGCCGCG
>CAYZKI010000423.1:0-2300 GCA_964478745.1 uncultured Bacteriovoracaceae bacterium | reverse complement strand
CCGCTCGGTCGGAAATTCTCTTTCGAAAAGGACGTGCTCGAGGCGTTTGCCCCCGTGAAGAGGATCTGGGGCGTGCCGACCGAAGGATTTTTCATCGATATCGGAGTCCCGGAAGACTTCGATCGCGCTCAGAACGAGCCCTATTTGAGGACACTGATTTCATGATCTGCAGAGTATGTGATTCCAAGCGGCTTGAGCTCGTACTGGACCTGGGAATTCAGCCCTGGGGAAACCACTTCCTGAAAAAGGAAGAAGTCGGCAAGGAGCCCACCTACCCTCTCCACCTCGTTTACTGCCTGGACTGCACGACCACGCAGCTCGACCACACGGTCCCGAAGGAAGTGATGTTCAGCGACCACACTTACCTGTCGGGAACGACCAAGACCCTGAGCGATCACTTCCGCGCGGTCGCGAAGACCGTCGACGACACCTTCTTCAAGGATCGGAAGGAGAAATCCGTCCTCGACATCGGGTCGAACGACGGAACCCAGCTGCAGCATTACAAGGACTTCGGCTACCGGGTGCTCGGCGTCGAATCCTCGAAGGGCACCGCGAAGATCGCCAACGATCGCGGCATCGAGACCGAGAACGCCTTCTTCAACCAGGCTCTAGTGAAGAAGCTCGGCCGCAAGTTCGACGTCATCAACGCGGCGGGCGTGTTCTTCCATCTCGAAGAGCTTCATTCCGTCACCGAAGGCATCCGCGACGCGCTGAAGGACGACGGCGTCTTCGTCGTCCAGTTCATCTACATGAAGGGAATGGTCGATAATCTGGCGTTCGACCAAATCTACCACGAGCACCTGCTCTACTACACGCTCAAGAACATCGAGACTCTCCTGAACCGCCACGGCCTCGAGATGTTCGACGCGACCTACAACCCCATTCACGGGGGCTCGATCATCGGCTACGTCGGCCACCGCGGAAAGCGGCCGGTCACGGAGCAGCTGAGAAGGCTGCGCGAGGAGGAGACCCGCGCCGAGACGAACACGATCGAGTCGTATCACCGCTTCGCCAAGCGCGTGGCCACGATGAAGGAAGATAACCTCCGTTACCTGCGAGCGGCGAAGGCCGCGGGCAAGCGCGTGTACGGCATGGGCGCGCCGGTCAAGGGCAACACGCTGCTGAACTATCTCGGCGTGAAGACCGACCTCATCCAGCTCCTGATCGAGAAGAACCCGCTTCGCAAGGGCCTTTACGCCCCCGGGAGCCACATCCCGATCGAGCTCGAGCAGGAGCTCACCTCCCCGCCGGACATCTATTACGTCCTGGCGTGGAACTTCAAACGCGAGATCCTGCGCAACAACCAGGCGCTCCTCGACAAAGGCGTCGAGTTCTACTTCCCGGTCGACCCCGAGCGCACCGAAAGGAAGGCGTGATGGCTCCCAGGAAGAAGGTCCTCGTCACCGGAGCCACGGGCTTCCTCGGCAAGGCGCTCGCGAAGTCACTGAATGAATCGGGCCGCGAAATCACGCCGGTCAGCTCGAAGACCTGCGACCTGACCGTCGCGGGCTCGCTTGACCAGTTCAACTCGACGAAGTTCGACGAGATCTACCACCTCGCCGCCTGGACCCAGGCGGGCGACTTCTGCCTCACCCATCAGGGCGAGCAATGGATCATCAACCAGCGCATCAACACGAACGTTCTGGGCTGGTGGCACGAGCGCCAGCCGCAGGCCAAAATGATCGCGATCGGAACGAGCTGCTCCTACGCTCCCGACCTTCCGCTCGTCGAGGAGAACTATCTCAAGGGCGAGCCGATCGACGGCCTGTTCACGTACGCCATGACCAAGCGGATGATGTACACGGGCCTTCGCTCGTTCGCGAAGCAGTTCGGCCACAAATACCTGCATGTCATCCCGTCGACGCTCTACGGGCCCGGCTACCACACGGACGGCCGCCAGATGCACTTCATCTTCGACCTGATCCGCAAGATCATCCGCGGGAAGCGCCACGGCGACCCGGTCGTCCTCTGGGGCGACGGTCACCAGCGGCGCGAGCTCGTCCACGTGGATGACTTCGCGCGCATCATGCACCAGCTCAACGACCGGCACGAGAACGAGATCTTCAACATCGGCTACGGCCGCGAATACTCGATCCGCGAGTTCGCGCAGATGATCTGCGACGTGGTCGGCTATGACTTCGGCAGGATCCAGTTCGACACGTCGAAGTACGTGGGCGCCAAGAGCAAGTGCCTGGACGTCGAGAAGCTCCGTAAGACCGGGCTGCTCGAAGGCACGATTCCTCTGCCCGTCGGCCTCAAGAACACGATTCACTGGTTCGAAGAGGCGTTTCGCTGAGGCC
>CAYZKI010000422.1:0-2307 GCA_964478745.1 uncultured Bacteriovoracaceae bacterium | reverse complement strand
GGCGAAATCACCTCTCCGGCCGGGATCGTTTCAAATCGATTTTTAGTAGCGCGGGCCGCGTCCGCCGCCGCCGCCACCGAAGCCGCCGCGGCCACCGCCGCCGCCGCCGCCGAAGCCACGGCCGCCACCGCCGCCGCCTTCACGCGGAGCCATCGGGCGGGCTTCGCTGACCGTCATGCGACGGCCGTCGAAGTCAGCGCCGTTGAACTGCTCGATCGCGGTCGCCGCTTCTTCATCAGTGGTCATCTCGACGAAGCCGAAGCCTTTGCTGCGGCCGGTGTCGCGATCCATGATGATCTTCGCGGAGGCGACAGTGCCGACCTGCGAAAACGTATCAACCAGGATTTGATCGGTTGCCGAATACGGCAGGTTACCGACGTAGAGTTTCTTTCCCATGAGTCCTCCTTACAGGCAATTGGGAGTCGCCTAGGAGGCAGAAGCGCGAACCAAGGCAGACAGACTAATACCGACTAACGAAAGGCAAACTAGCATACGCACTGGGCTTTGCCTAGGCTCAACTAGTCGGGTATTGATGCGGAATGGCCCCCCAGATCGGCACACCCTCGGCAGCTCCCTCCACCACTCCCGGAGACATCCTGAAATTCTGGTTCGACGACCCGACCCGTCTGGACATGGCGCTTTGGTTCGGCGGCGCACCGGAGACGGACGCTCTCATCCGGCGCCGCTTCGAGGCGGATGTTCTGCACGCCGCCGAGGGCGGGTACGCGCATTGGGAAAGCACGCCCGAGGGCGCCCTGGCTCGCATCCTGCTGCTCGACCAGTTCACGCTGAACATCTACCGGGATCAGGCAAAGTCTTTCCAGCTCAATGACTTAGCCTTGCCAATCGCGCTACGCGCCCTGGAAAATGGCTTCGATCACCGCATGGAGCCCCTGCGGCGGGTTTTCTTCTATCTGCCTCTCGAGCACGCCGAGGACCTCGCGATCCAGAACCGGGCCGTGGAGCTCTTCTACCGGCTCTACAAGTCAGCCGACGCGGACAGCCGCGAGATGATGAAGACCTTTCACCATTACGCCGTCCTCCATCAGGAGGTCATCCAGCGCTTCGGCCGCTTCCCCGATCGGAACCCGATCCTGGGGCGGCCCTCCACCCCCGAGGAGCAGGCCTACCTCGACGCGGGCGGGCCGCCGTTCTGACCCACCCACCCGGGCCCTCCTGCTACCGGAACATGCAGTGCAGCTCGGGGCCTGTTGCCGTCCCCGCATACCGGGAGATCAGCGAACCGGGCACGCCGCTGTAGCGCGCGATCGCCTTCCAGATACTGCCACCCGGATAGCGGCCCTCGGAGGACCCCATCGGCCCGTGCTCGTCGTACTCTCCCGCCGTCGGGGCGCCGGTGTTCGGGTCGGGAAGACGCAGGCGGTAGCTGACCTGCTGGCCGACGCGGCGCTGGTGGAGGTCGCCGTAGTAGCCGCCTTTGACCATTCCGCCGGCGAGCATGACGCTGTTGCGGCCGTAGTCCCCGTCGGAGTCCAGGGCCTGGCCGCGCGACCCGTCGAGCGAGTAGATCGCGATCAGGGTGCGGTCGTAGATGCCCGCGGCCTTGAGCTGCTCGATCATCCTGGCCAGAGGGAGCGAGATCGAGTTCGCCCACGCGCTCATGAGGCCCATGTCGCGAGGCCCGTGCTCGTCGTGCGAGTCGATCTCCATCGCGACGGTCCGCACGATGCCGTTGTTGATCAGCTTCGTGGCGTACGCGAACTGCTCCCAGATCGAGATCGGCATGAAGCTCGAGGCCGCGAGGTTCACGCCCGAGCTCCAGTACGCCCGCTCTTCGGCGGAGAGCGCCAGGTTGAAGGGCTTCGGCGTCAGGTCGGGACGCAGGGTGTTCGCCACGCCGTCGAAGTTCTTCGGATGGTCAGCCCGCTGCAAATCCCCGTAGTAGCGGACGCGGTTCAGGAAATCGCCGTCGAGCCGCTTCAGCAGGGAGGCCATCAGGGCCGAGTGTTTCTTGTGCACCGGCGGCTCATCCGGCGGGAGGGTCACCGAGCTCATGGCGTTGATCAGGTCGGCGGTCGAGCGGTAACGATCGAGCTGGGCGACCGAGGCCGGCAGGTCCGCCTCGAAGTGGTACGTGGTGTGCTGGACCATGGCCTTCATCGTGAGACCGCGGCGCACGTTCGGGTCGGCGCTGCGCTGGGCATAGTTGTGAAGCACGGCCGGCGTCGGCACCGTTCCGAAGAAGTACTCGTTGCCCATGAAGTCGCCGACGGATTCGAGATCGTACATCGGGCGCCCGGCGGCCGGGTTGCCGCTCCGCCCGGGCGAGCGGGCCGCGTTCGCGGC
>CAYZKI010000421.1:0-2311 GCA_964478745.1 uncultured Bacteriovoracaceae bacterium | reverse complement strand
AAGCGCGGCGAGCCTCTGAGGGAAGCCGACCGCCGGATCGTAACCCTTTGCTGTTGCGGGGAGGAGAAGGTGGGTATGAAAGACAGCGGTATGGGCGTCGCGAAGGCGGCTCTCGAGGCCTGCGTCCGCTACCTGGCCTGGGACATGGGCCCGAAGAAGATCCGCGTGAACGCCATCTCGGCGGGCCCGGTGAAGACGCTGGCCGCGGCCGGCATCCGCAATTTCCGCGACATGCTGAACGCCGCCGGCGAGAAGACGCCGCTCAAAGAGAACATCTCGGCCGAGGACGTCGGCGCCCTGGGCGCGTTCCTCTGCGGCCCGGGCGGCGTGCACATCACCGGAACCACGATGTACGTCGACAGCGGCGCGCACATCATGAGCTGAGCGCCAAGTGGCCAGGGCTTTCGTCCAGACCGAGCTTCACAGGCACCTCGACGTCTCGACCCGAGTCGAGACCGTGCTCGAGCTCGCGCGGGAACGGGGGCTCGAGGGCCAGAGCACGAGCCTCGAGGCCTTTCGCGAGAAGATCCTGATCCGCAAGCCGATGACGGACCTTCGGCAGGTGCTCGATCAGTTCACGCTCTTCCAGAAGATCCTCGATCGCCCGGAAGTCCTCGAGCGCATCGCGTTCGAGGCCGCGGAGGACGTTTATCGCGAAGGAACGCGGCGGATCGAGTTCCGCTTCGCCCCGAGCTTCGTATGCGACGGGAAATCCCTGAGCTGGGACGAAGCGCTCGACTCTTTCGAGCGCGGGCTCGCGCGCGCTACGGCGAAATATCCCGATCTCCAGGCCGGGCTGATCTGCATCGGCGTCCGTGACTTCTCCGTCGAGGAGGTGGCGCGCGCCGCGGAGTTTTATCTCCGAAACCGGAGCCGGCTACTGGCGTTCGATCTCGCGGGAAACGAGGACAGGAACTCGCCGAAAACTTACGAATCGATCTTCCGGAAGCTCCGCGCGGCCGGAGCGAAGTTCACCGTGCACGCGGGCGAAGGCGCCGGTGCCGACAACGTCTGGGAAGCGATCGATCTCCTGGGCGCGAAGCGGATCGGCCACGGAATCAGGAGCATCGAGGATCCTCAGCTCGTGGAAGAGCTCGCGAGGCGCGGCGTCTGCCTGGAGATGTGCCCGACGAGCAACTGGCTTACCCAGTGCGTGAAGGACCTTTCCCAGCATCCATTGCCCCGCATCCTGCGCGCGGGCGTCCCCGTTTCGATCAACACCGATGACCCGGGAATCTTTGATTGCACCGTTCCAGGCGAAGTGGAACTTTGCCGGAAGCGAATGGGGTTGACCGAAGACGAGGTCAAAAAGTGCTTTGAACACGCCTACTTGAACAGCTTCTTTGAAACGCCTTAGATCCGCGTTAGATCGTTCTTAGATCGAGGGCGAAATGATCCCGATTTTTGTTGCGAGTCTCTCAATCAGCGAGATATAGATATCTCAACAAGTTTTCCATGGGTGCCCCACTTCCCCCCCACACACTGAAGCGGCGCCCGTGGCGATAAAGGACTCAGAGGCTCAATCCTCTGGGTCCTTTATAGTTTTCGGGGTTTGATTCCGCGGAAATCCGCCTCGTTCCCCGCGGCCGCCGACAACTTTCTGGCGCGCTTCCTTCTCATTCAGACCGTCACCCCTTCGGGCCGATACGAAGAAGAGTGCGTGTGACATCTCGATTCGCATCAGCCCTATCCGCTTTGTTTCTCCTCGCCTCGATCGCGGCCCAGCCGTCGCTCGCGCGCGATCCCGAAGTCTTCCGATACTTCGATCTGGACGACACGGTGGCGCGCTTTCCCTCTCCGAACGTGATCTTCAACAAGGTGACAGGCGAGGAAAAGCTCATCTCGTCCCGCGAATGGCGCGACATCCGGAACTTCCTCGAGAAGCCGGGCGAATGGCAGGACTGGTTCAAGATCGAGACCCGGGAGTGGAAGTCGACCTTCCGTTACAATATCGACCACCCTGGAAAGAACATGTTCGTCGAGGCCATCGAGAAGGGCCTGAAACAGCCCGCCGAGGTCTGGCAGGCGCGCGCCTGGAAGGATTTCCAATACATGTGCGAGACCCCGGAGGGCGCGAGGAGGGTCGGGATCCTCACGGCCCGCGGCCACGCTCCGGAATCGCTGCGCCAGGGCCTGATGATGCTCAAGGAGCGGGGGCTCATCAAACACATCCCGCCTCTCAAGAACCTCCGCCCTGTCTATCATCTCAGCGTGAACCCCGCGGACATCCCCCTCCACGAAGCCAAGGCCGCCGAGATCCGCAAGAAGCTCAACGCGCTTCAACGCGAGGCTCGCCGGCGCGGTCCCGAGG
>CAYZKI010000420.1:0-2316 GCA_964478745.1 uncultured Bacteriovoracaceae bacterium | reverse complement strand
CGCCCGCGCGGCCCGGGCATGGAGCGCAAGGACCTGCTCACCGAGAACGCGAAGATCTTCACCGTTCAGGGCGAGGCGATCGGCAAGCACGCCAAGCCCGACGTGAAGGTGCTCGTCGTCGGGAACCCGTGCAACACGAACGCGTACATCGCGATGAAGACGGCCGAGAAGCAAGGCCGCGTGAAGGCGAAGAACTTCACGGCGATGCTCCGGCTCGATCACAACCGCGCGCTCTCCCAGCTCGCGACGAAGACGGGCCAGGCGGTCGCGTCTTTCAAGCACATGACGGTCTGGGGCAATCACAGTCCGACGATGTATCCGGATACGCGCTTCGCGACCGCGAACGGCAAGCCGGTGAAGGACATGATCGATCAGGCATGGGTGAAAGAGACCTTCATCCCGACGGTCGGCAAGCGCGGCGCCGCGATCATCGAAGCGCGTGGTTCGTCTTCGGCGGCTTCCGCGGCGAACGCGGCCGTCGACCACATCCGCGACTGGGTGCTCGGCTCGAGAGGCGAGTGGGTGACGATGGGCGTTCCGTCCGACGGCTCGTACGATATCCCGAAGGGCATCGTTTACGGCTTCCCGTGCACGACCGAGAACGGCGACTACAAGATCGTCCAGGGTCTGGAGATCGATGCCTTCTCGCGCGAGAAGATGGCGAACACTTTGAAGGAGCTCGAGGAAGAGCGCGCCGGCGTGGCGAGCCTTCTCTGAGGCGGGAACCAGAAAACTATGAACATCCACGAGTACCAGGCCAAAGAGCTTCTGAAAAAGTACAAGGTCCGCGTTCCGGAAGGGCGCCTCGTCGAAGAGGGCGTCGAGGTTTCCGAGCGGGCGGAGAAGGCCGCGCACGATCTCGAGCGTGAGCGCAAGAACAAGGTCTGGGTCGTCAAGGCGCAGATCCACGCGGGCGGCCGCGGCAAGGCCGGCGGCGTGAAGGTCTGCAAGGACATCAAGTCGGTCGGCACGGCGGCGAAGGAGATCATGGGCAAGACGCTCGTGACCCCGCAGACGGGCGCGCAAGGCAAGGTCGTCCACAAGCTCTGGATCGAGGAAGGCTCCGACATCGCCAAGGAGTTCTACCTCGGCCTGGTCATCGACCGTGCCGTTTCCAAGGTCGTGATGATGGCCTCGACCGAAGGCGGCATGGAGATCGAGGAGGTTGCCCACACGCACCCCGAGAAGATCTTCAAGGTCGTGATCGATCCGATCACGGGCTTCCAGCCGTTTCACGGCCGCAAGATCTGCAAGGCGCTCGGCCTCGACGGCGACGCATTGAAAGAAGGCGTCGCGTTTTGCGCGGGCGTCTACAAGTGCTTCATGGACCTGCACGCCTCGCAGGTCGAGATCAATCCGATGACCCTGACCAAGCAGAACCAGGTCCTCGCGCTCGACGCGAAGTTCAACTTCGACGACAACGCGCTCTACCGCCACCAGGACGTGGTCGCGATGCGCGACCTGCAGGAAGAGAACCCGCAGGACGTCGAAGCCTCGAAGTACGAGCTCGCCTACATCGCGCTCGACGGCAACATCGGCTGCCTCGTGAACGGCGCGGGCCTCGCGATGGCGACGATGGACATCATCAAGCTCCACGGCGGCGAGCCGGCGAACTTCCTCGACGTCGGCGGCGGCGCCTCCAAGGAGAAGGTCGCCCACGCGTTCAAGATCATCCTGAAAGACCCGAAGGTGAAGGCGATCCTCGTCAACATCTTCGGCGGCATCATGAAGTGCGACATCATCGCGGAAGGCGTGATCGCGGCGGCTCGCGAGCTCGAGCTCGAGGTTCCGCTCGTCGTCCGCCTCGAGGGAACCAACGTCGAGAAGGGCAAGCAGATCCTCGCCAACTCGGGCCTCAAGATCACTCCGGCCAACGATCTCACCGACGCCGCTCAAAAGGTCGTCGCCGCTGCGAAGGGGAAAAAGTAATGTCGATCTGGGTCAACAAGAGCACCAAGCTCCTCGTTCAGGGCATCACGGGATCCCAGGGCAGCTTCCACGCGATGGGTTGCCGCGATTACGGCACGCAGGTCGTGGGTGGCGTCACCCCGGGCCGCGGAGGCCAGACGCACGAAGGGTTCCCGGTTTTCGACACGGTCGAGGAAGCCGTGAAGAAGACGGGCGCGAACGCCACGATGATCTTCGTTCCGCCGGCAGGGGCCGCGGACGCGATCTGCGAGGCGGCGGACGCCGGCATTCCCCTGATCGTTTGCATCACTGAAGGGATCCCCGTCCGCGACATGCTCTCGACGAAGAAGTATCTCCAGACCACGAAGTCGCGGCTGATCGGCCCCAACTGCCCGGGCATCATCACTC
>CAYZKI010000419.1:0-2371 GCA_964478745.1 uncultured Bacteriovoracaceae bacterium | reverse complement strand
TTCGTGAACCTCGAGGACATCGGCACGCTCCAGTACGGCTCGCCGATCATGAACATCACCTTCGATCCGACCGTGCAGGGCGAATTCGCCTCCTACGGGCTCGACGACAACGGAAACCCGGCGCGCCGGGAGTTCCTCATCCAGAACGGCAAGCTCGTGCGCGCGCTCGGCGGTCTCGAGAGCCAGGAGCGCGCGGGCAAGCCCGGCGTCGCGAACGCGAGGGCGAGCCTCTGGAACCGGCCGGCCATCGATCGCATGGCGAACATCAACCTCGAGCCGGGGAGCTCGTCCTTCGACGAGATCATCGGCTCGATCGAGCGCGGCGTCCTGATGGAGTCCAACCGCTCGTGGTCGATCGACGACTTCCGCAACAAGTTCCAGTTCGGCTGCGAGTACGGGAGGCTCATCGAGAACGGCAAGCTCAAGCACGCCGTCCGCAATCCCAACTACCGCGGCATCACGGTCCCGTTCTGGAAATCCTTGAAAAAGGTCGGCAACGACGCGACCCGCGGGGTTTTCGGCACGCCTTACTGCGGCAAGGGCGAGCCGAGCCAGGCGATCCGCGTCGGTCACGCCTCGCCGGTGTGCCTCTTCGAGAACGTCGAAGTGTTCGGAGGTGCATCATGAGCGCGAGCCAATGGAACCCGAAGAGCGTCCTGACCCGTCCGTTCCTCGAGCAGGATTATTTCCAGGCGCTCGCGAAGAAAGCCTTCGAGATGCTCGACCTGGGCGAGCATCTCTTCCTCTCGCTCGAAGCCGAGTGCAGTCAGTTCATCCGCGTGAACGGGGCGAAGGTGCGCCAGATCGGCACGGTCGAGGACGCGACCCTCTCGTTCACGCTGGTGGCCGAGGACGGCGGCGGGGCCCGGCGCAGCACTCAAGGCTCGATCAGCCTGCTCGGCATCGCGCACGAGGACCGGAGCCGCGTGCTCGACGCGATGAAGGCTCTCAAGGAAGAGGTCATCACGCTTCCGGTGGATCCCTACGCGCAGCTCCCTCAGAATCACGGCGCGAGCGAGACCACCAACACGGGCAGCCTCCCGGACTTCGAGACCGCTCCGCGCATGCTTCTCGAGCCGGTCCAGGGCCTGGACATCGTGGGGTTCTACGCCGCGGGCCCCATGGTCCGAGGGATGGCGAACTCGGCCGGCCTGTTCCACTGGTTCGCGACCGAGAACTTCACGTTCGATTACTCGATCTACACGCCGAACCAGAAGGCGGTGAAGGAGACCTTCGCCGGCCGCAATTGGGACGAGTCCGCGTACAAGGCGTCGGTCGAAAAAGCGAAAACGAAGCTCGAGCTGCTCTCGAAGCCCGTCCGCGCGATCCCTCGCGGGGCCTACCGGACCTATCTCGAGCCGGCTGCCCTGTACGATCTGGTCGGCATGTTCTCCTGGGGCACCATCGGTGAGGCCGCGATCCGCCAGGGCGACAGCGCGTTCCGCAAGCTCCGCTCGGGCGAGCAGACGTTTTCCCCGAAGTTCCGCCTGAGCGAGGACTTCACGCAGGTGGAGGTGCCGAGGTTCAACGACCTGGGCGAGCTCGCCCCGAAGACCCTGGAGCTGGTCGCGGGTGGCACGCTCCGCAACTCGCTCGTGAGCACGCGGACCGCGCAGGAGTATAGCGCGACGTCCAACTTCGCCGATGGCAGCGAGAGCCTCCGGGCCCCGGTGGTTGACGCGGGTGGCCTGGCCGAAAAAGACGTCCTTTCCCGCCTGGGCGAAGGGCTTTACCTCTCGAACCTGCACTATCTCAACTGGAGCGACCAACCCGGAGGGCGGATCACGGGAATGACCCGCTACGCCTGCTTCTGGGTGGAAAACGGGAAGCTGACCGCCCCGATCCAGGACCTGCGGTGGGACGACACGATTTTCAACCTGTTCGGGTCGTCGCTCGAGGACCTGACGCGCGAGCGAAGCTATCTGGCCGAGACGGGAACCTACGACCATCGCCAGATGGGCGGGGCCTGGATGCCCGGAGCGCTGCTTTCCTCGATGCAGTTCACCCTCTAAGGGGGCTGTGCTACAACTGGGATCTATGCGCGCCGCGGAAATTCGCACTAGATTCCTGAAATTTTTCGAGAAAAACGGCCACACGATCGTCGAGAGCTCGGCACTCGTTCCCCAGAACGACCCGACCCTGCTCTTCACGAACGCGGGCATGGTCCAGTTCAAGGACGTGTTCCTGGGCAAGGACCAGCGGGCTTACAAGCGCGCGACCACCTCCCAGAAGTGCGTCCGAGCCGGCGGCAAGCACAACGACCTCGAGAACGTGGGCTTCACCGCCCGCCACCACACGTTCTTCGAGATGCTCGGGAACTTCTCCTTCGGCGACTACTTCAAGAAGGACGCGATCAGGTTCGCCTGGGAGT
>CAYZKI010000418.1:0-2375 GCA_964478745.1 uncultured Bacteriovoracaceae bacterium | reverse complement strand
GGTGAAGATGGGGCGCGTGATGAGCGATCTCGACTCGACGGTGAAGTGGCTCGAAGCCGGGAAGAAGGCCGACCTCTCGAAGCTCGCGGTGACGGGCTTCTGCTGGGGCGGGCTCGCCACGTGGATGTTCGCCGCTCACAGCGCGCGCGTGAAGGCGGGGATCGCCTGGTACGGGCGGCTGAACGGAGAGCGCAACGAGAACCAGCCCCGGTTCCCCATCGATGTCGTCGGCGAGCTCAAGGCGCCGGTGCTCGGGCTCTACGGCGGCAAGGACAAGGGCATCCCGCTCACGCAGGTCGAGGAGTTCAAGGCCCGGCTGAAGGAGGCCTCGAAGAACGCGGCCGCGGCGAAATCCGAGTTCGTGATCTACCCCGAGGCCGAGCACGCGTTCCACGCCGATTACCGCCCCAGCTACGACGAGGCCGCCGCGAAGGACGGCTGGGCGAAGATGCTGGCTTGGCTGAAGAAGAACGGCGTTTAGGGAGGCCCGACCGAGCCCGCAACCTCATGTTCCGGATCTCGATTTCCGATAAGGAAGCGTGAAGGTCCGTCTCTCTTTCTTCGCAGCCTCGCTCGCGCTGATCGCCGCCTCCCCGGCCGGCCTGGGTCCCGGCTTGGCCTCCGGGACTGTCGCGCTCGCGGCCGAGCGGCCCCGCTTCGAGGACTCGACCGTCCGGCGGCCGGTCACGCAGGAGAAGGTCCTCCAGATCGCGGCCGAGCAGACGGGGATCTTCAACACCGGCGGGCTCGGGCACACGGTCTCCGGGCTGGCCAAGGCCATGAAGAAGGATGGCATGGACGTCGAGGTGCTCATGCCGTTCTACTCGGACCTGCCCGAGGCGGTGCGGGCGCGCGTCGTCGACGAGGGGATCGAGTACGATTTCTTGAAAGGGCTGCCGCGCGACGACAAGCGCGTGCGCTTCCACGTCTATTCGCACACGGACCCGTCGTCGGGCGTGAAGACCTACCTGCTCAAGCACGTCGGAGAGAGCTTCGACTACTTCGAGAACAAGCCGCCGCCCGGTGCCGCCAAGCGCTACACGAACTTCGCGCGCGAGGAAGAGGCGTTCGCCATGTTCAATCGCGCCGCCGCGAACTTCGTCATGCGCCGGCGCCACACGATGATCAATCTGCACGACTGGCACACTGGTCTCGTGCGGCACTACATGAGCAATATGTACATTCCCTCGCCGAACTTCGAGGACAAGATCACGCTCTTCACGATCAGTAACCTCGGCTATCAGGGGAACTTCGACGCCTCGATCATGCCTCAGGTCGGAATCCGCGATTACGCTTTCAATCCGGACGGCTTCGAGTTCTACGGGAAGGTGAACTTCATGAAGGCGGGCATCCAGGGCTCGGATGCGACGCTCACGGTCTCGCAGGGCTATCTGAAGGAGATCCAGACGCCGCGCTTCGGGCACGGCCTGGACGGGTTCCTCAGGAAGAAGCACGCGGAGTCGCTGCTCTGGGCGATCACGAACGGCGCCGACACCGAGCCTTGGGCGCCGCGGAACTTCACCGCCGACGATCTTTCCGGAAAGCTCGAGGCGAAGATGGCGCTGCAGAAGGCGCTCGGCCTGCCCGCGCGCGCGGAGACGCCGCTCGTGGTGATGACCTCGCGCCTCGCGCATCAGAAGGGCTACGATTACCTGCCCGCGGCGCTGGATCGCGTGGCCTCGGGGCCGCGCGAGGTCCAGCTTCTGATCGTCGGCGATGGCGAGCCTCGGTACGTCGATGCCGTCAAGGCGCTCGCCGCGAAGCACCCGGCGCGGGTGAAGTACATGCCTTTCGACGCCGAGCTCGAGAAGCGCGCCATGAACGCGGCCGACTTCTTCCTCAATACGCCCTGGTACGAGCCGAGCGGGACCAATCAGCTTTTCGCGATGCGCGCGGGCGCTGTCCCGATCGTATCGCGCGTGGGCGGGCTTCCTGATTACGTCGAGGACGGGAAGACGGGATACCTCGCCGAGATCATGCCGACCTCCGACGGCATGGGCATCGAAATCGAAAGGACGCGCGACTCCGTCGCGGCGACGATCGAGCGCGCCCTCGCGGCTTATCGCGACGATCCCGCGCGGCATCGGGCCATCGCGAGAGCTGCGATGCTTCAGGACAACACCTGGGAGAAGAGAATTCCCGAGTACAGGAAGCTCTTCGAGTTCATGCGATCGAAATGGCCGATGCCCTTTCCGAGGGTGAAGGAGTGCCTGCTTCCGCAATTGCAGGAAATGCTGAAGCGGCCTTAGCTCGGAAGCGGTTATGGTTCGCGCACAGGAGCCTGAGGTTCGCGGCGCTCGTTTCGCCTCCGAGCGCGAACGGGAACGCGTGATCAAACTGCAGGTGGCGGGTTTCGGTGCATCTTCGGCCGGTGG
>CAYZKI010000417.1:0-2379 GCA_964478745.1 uncultured Bacteriovoracaceae bacterium | reverse complement strand
CGCCTTCGGCCTCCCGGCTGGCGAAAAACCGCACCACGCCCTCGGAAAACAGCGGCGCCACGACGGAAAGGTGCTTTTCGGCGGCCCGGTCCCAGACGCTGGAAACCGCCGTCGCCCGCTGCAGCCGTGCCGTGATCAGCACCTTCCCTTTGTCCGAGGCGACGCCCGTGACCCGGTACTCCTCAAGCCCCGTATCCATTTGAACCACCACGCGAGTGCCTCCCTGAGACGAATCTTTCAAACTGTTGAGAACCCGGATCTCGAGCCCGAACTGGGCCGCGAGCTCGACGCTTCGGGGGTGAAGCACCCCCGCGCCCAGGGTCGCGAGCTCCGTCATGAGCTCGGCCGGGATGACCTTCCAGAACTTCGCTTCCGGAACGATGCGCGGATCGGCGGAATAGACGCCGTCCACGTCGGTGTAAATCTCGCAGACCTCCGCGCCCAGGACGCCGGCCAGCGCGACGGCCGTCGTGTCCGAGCCTCCGCGGCCCAGGGTCGTGATCTCCTTGGTCTCGCTGACGCCCTGGAATCCCGCGACGATCACGACCTTCTTCTCGGCCAGGCCCGCGCGGACCCGGTCGCCCAGGATGCGCCGGATGCGGGCGCGCCGGTGGCTGGGGTCCGTGATGATGCCCGTCTGCGAGCCCGTGAGCGACATGGCCGGCACGTCGCGATCCGCGAGCGCCATCGAAAGCAGCGCCATCGAGATGCGCTCGCCGACCGTGAGCAGCATGTCCATCTCACGATTAGGAGGAGAGGCGCTGACCTTGTGCGCGAGGTCGATCAGCTCGTCGGTCGTGTGGCCCATCGCGGAAACCACGACGACCAGCTGATTGCCGGCGCGATAGGAGCTCGCGATCCGATCGGCCACCGCACGGATTCTCTCGGGAGAGCCCACGGACGTCCCGCCGAACTTCTGAACCACCAAAGCCATCGGGAAGACAATAGCTTAGGAGGATCAGATGTCCAGATTCAGATCGGCGGGTTGAATCCGCCCGCGTCAGGTCCGCTTGTCCCTGCGGTTCTTGGGGCGGGCGCTTTCGCGCTTCTTGTAGCTGATCTTGTAGTAGCGCGAGGCCTTGCCCTTGGTCTTGCGGGTCACGCGGTCCGGAAGGTCGTGGACCTCGAGCGAAGCGAGCGAGCGCGAGCGGTCGTTCGGGATCGGCAGGAGGATCTTCGATCCCTTGCGCAAAGGCACGCGCGGGGAGATCCCGTTCAGCTCGGCGATGGGCTCGACCTTGATGCCGAAACGGCGGGCGATCTTCAGCAGATTATCGCCCTGGCGGACCTTGTACGCCATGAACTCGACCTTCCGCGGGAAGGCTTCATGGTTGTAGGTCTCGAGGAACTTTTCCTTGCTCGAGCTCGGCAGCTTGATCCGGTACGTGGTGTTGGTCGGCGGGGTCACCCAGCGGACGAGCTCGGGATTCAGCGCCTTGACCGTGTGGTAGGAGATGCCCGCGGCTTTCGCGATCTGGAGCAGGTCGGCCGGGCTCTGGATCTCGAACTCGGAAAGCTCCATGCCGCCGACTTCACCCTTCTTGTTCACGTGCGGGGTCGGGATGGCGCGAACGAGCGGAACGGCGCCCGGCTCCTTCGACTTGTAGATCGGGGTCGTCAGCATGGCCGGAGTGATCTGCGCGCCTACCTGCTCCTCGCCTTCGGTCGTTTCGGCCGAGGCCGTCGTGCGTGCCTCGTCGCGCGCTGCCGCTTCGGCGGCGGCGCGGGCGGCGGCCATCTGCTCGGCGTCCTCGGGATCGATGTCCTGCTCGGGCTTGTCGGTCTTGATGACCTTCACGATCTCGCCGTCGCTCGCCAGCACCTCGTCCTCGGCGGGCTTGGGAATCGGGGGCGGCGCGAAGCCGAACTGCTCGCGGTTCTTCGCGACCAGCGCCGCGGCGATCATCTTCGGAACGTAGTTGCGCGTCTCGGGCTTCAGGTAGCGGCCCTTGGCCAGGACCCAGAAGTCCTTGCTGCCGTAGCGCTGGATGGCGCGCGCGATCTTTCCCTCACCCGCGTTGTAGGCCGACGCCGCGAGCTCCCAGCTCCCGAACATCGAGTACAGGTCGCGAAGGTAGTTGATGGCGGCGACCGTCGACTTCTGGATGTCGCGTCTTTCGTCGACCCACCAGTTGACGGCAAGGCCGTACTTCTTGCCCGTGAACGACATGAACTGCCACGGGCCCACTGCCTTGGCGCGCGAGCGCGCCAGGTTGTTGAAGCCGCTCTCGATCATCGAAAGATAAACGAGGTCCTCCGGCATCGAGTTCTCGCGCAGGATGGGGACGATATAAGGAATGAAGAACTGGGAGCGCTCGAGGTAGCGCTCGAAGTGCTTGCGGCCGCGCCCGGTGAAATAGTCGACCCACTGCTCGACGG
>CAYZKI010000416.1:0-2389 GCA_964478745.1 uncultured Bacteriovoracaceae bacterium | reverse complement strand
CCCCTGCAGGCCGGAGGAATGCTCGTCTCCGGTCATCTCCGAGCCCTCGCGGTTTTCCTCACTCATATCGAACTGATAGTTGAACTCCAGCTCTTCCCGGTCGAGTCCCTGGGTGTGCCTGAAGGGGCGGCCGTGGGAATGGAGGATCTCCTCCCCTCGGATCCCGTCTCCCTCCACCATGTCGAGCTGCTGCTCGATCGAGCCCGATTCGCCCGGGGCCGGCTGCTGCGAGTCCCTTTTCGAATGGTTTTTCATGTCCCTCTGCGGTGCAACCCGGGGGCCGGCCCCCCTGCTCACCGGGATACGGCTCTATCGCTCGAGGTGCCCGCGCCGGCGAAGGGCGCGCTCGTAAAGAGTCAGGGTCTGGAGCAGGCGGCCCTTGCGGTCGTAGTTGCGCATCACGTGCTCACGGCCCAACCGGCCCATGCTCTTCCGAAGCTCGGGCTGGTCGAGGAGGAGACGGATCTTCGCCTGGAGGTCGTAAGCATCGTCGGGGCGGACCATCAGGCCGTACTCCTCCTTGCCGACGATCTCCTCGGCGCTCCCGCTCTTGGAGATGATGATCGGGCATTCCATCGCGAGCGCCTCGATGGCGACCAGGCCGAAGGCCTCCTGGCGCGACGGCATCACGAAAAGGTCGAAGGCCCTCATGACCTCCGGGATGTTCTCCTGATAGCCCGCGAAGAAAACGGTGTCCTCGAGCCTGAACTGCGCGACCATGGCCTTGAGCTCGTCCAGGTGGCGGGCGACGCTTCCGAGGGTCTCCTCGCCGACGATCACGAATTTCACCTTCTCGCCGGGCCGCTGGGATTTCTGGAAGGCCGCGGCCGCGCGGATGAAGGTGGCCTGGCCCTTGGCCGGATCGATGCGCCCCACGAGCCCGATGACCGTCGTATCGTCGTCGGCCAGCCAGCGGGCGCGCTGCTCGCGCGCGTTCACGCGCTTGGGGTCGAAGCGGTTGAAGTCGAGCCCGAGGTTCACCACCTTCACCCGCGTCTCCTTGATCCCGTGGGTGAGCAGGATGTTCTCTTTCACCGTTTCGCTGATCGCGAGCAGCGCATCGAGCCGCGCGTAGATGGCGCGGTGGTAGAAATCGGTCTTGAGATGGTTGTTCATGATGTGCCGGGTAGCGAAGAGAGCGGTCGAGCGGTCCCGCCAGAGCCACGGCGAGAACGATCCCAGCAGCGAGGGTTGATGAAGGTGCACGACGTTCACGCCGTCGGCGATGAGCCTCTTGAGGATCGCGCGGATGTTGAGGTCGAAGCTGTTGCGCGGCGTGAAGTCGATCGGAAGGGTCTCGACCTTCGCCTGCTTGGTCAGGTGCTCGTGGATCGGCGACCCTTCTAGGCAGAGCATCCGGACCTCGAGCCCCTGGTCGGCGAGCTCCTGGACGTCGGTCGCGGCAACCTGCTCGAGGCCTCCCCACGAGCGCGAGATGCACACCTGCACGCCGTCGAACGCGGGCTTCAGGGACTCAACGAGCTGTGGAATTTCGGTTGATCTCAAGCTTGAGGTCTTCCCAGACCGCCTCAGGGCGAATTCCGAGCAGGCAATGAAGCTTGCGTTCGGGCGGCTGGCTACAACTGTTGCGCTCGCACGGCCAGCAGTCAACGGGATTCAGGCTGAGCTTGGCCTCGCCGGGGCCGATCGGGCCGGTGCGCTTCGGGTCGCCCGCGCCCCAGACCACGTGCACCGGCGAGCCGCAGATCGAGGCCACGTGAGCCAGGCCCGAGTCGTTGGTGAGAGAGAACCTCGCCTTCGAGAAAAGGCGCGCGTAAACGGGAACGGGGCCGCGCGCGGTGTAATCCACGAGCTTGAGCTCGGGACGCGCCGTCAGCCTGTCGGCGACGAGCGCCTCGGACGCGCCGCCTACGATCAGGCCCTTAAGCCCGGTCTGCTGCGCGATGATCGAAGCGAGTTCCGCGAAGTGCTCGATGGGCCAGCGGCGCGACTCGGCCGTCGAGCCCGGGGCGAGAATGTAGTACGGGAATTCCGGCGGCTCGACGCGCGGGGAATCGGATCCCTCCGGCCAGGCCTTGTCCGCGTTGAACGCGGGGAGAACGCCCGGCACGCGCTCGTCGAGCTCGCTCTCGGGCGCGACGCCCCAGAATTCGTTCACCGGGAGCTTCGGGCGCGCCCATTCGGGAAGGAGGTCGACGTAAGCCTGCGAGCGATGCAGCGCCTCGGCCTTCATGGGATCGAACGATTCCGTGAGCAGGAGCCCGCGGCCGTCGCCGCGGTAACCGGTCCGGGAGCGCGCCCCCGCGCGATAGCCCACCCACGCCGACGAGAACGAATTGGGAAGGCTGATCGACCAGTCCCAGGGCCCGAGCTTCTTCAGCTCGGCTGACGACTTCTCCATCGCCTCGAGCTTGGCCAGGAACCCGGG
>CAYZKI010000415.1:0-2407 GCA_964478745.1 uncultured Bacteriovoracaceae bacterium | reverse complement strand
CCCTGTAACCCTCTCCCTTTCGGGTTCCGGTCCACTGCAGGGACGTCGGCGTTTCGGAGTGTCATTCTTTATAGTGAAGCACCGTCTTCGGTGCAAGACCTTTTTGGAAAAAAATTTCGAAAAAAGTGCGAAAAACCGGCGATCAGCTACTGGAGCCGCGCAGCAGACTTACGTTGCCTGTCTCCGAATAGAGCTTCAGCAGCTCGCCGCCTCTTCCGATGCGCCCCTGGAACCGATTGGCCGGCTCAGGACCGATCAGATCCTGCCTGCGGATCTTCTCCACGGGGAACGCGACGGACGCCTTTCCCTGAACGCTCCAGATCTCGATGTCGCCGGAAAACGTGGAAGGCATCGTGACGGAGACATTGCCCCGAATCGACTCGATCAAGGCCTTGTCCGAGAACTGCCAAGCCCTCATTTTCGCGAGGATATCCCCCGACTCCGTGCGCCCGCTCAGATAGCCGCGGGCGTCCATGATGGACACCTGCCCGCTAGCGCTATGGAACTCGATTCGCCCCTCGAGATCCTTGCCCGAAATGCTGCCGCTTTTCGACACGTAAAGCTGCTCGCCCTTCGCGTTGCTGACCTTCACGGAGCCCTTGTCGGTCTCGACGTAAAGATGCTCGCCCTCGACGTCGGAGATGTCGATCGCGCCGCTCCCCCCGATGCATCGGAGGGTAGCGCGCACCTTCCTCACCTCCATCGCGCAGGTCGGGCACAGGACCGAGAGGTTCTCGCCTTTCATGTCCTCGACCTGGATCGGGCCGCCGGCGGTTCTCACCTCCGCGCGTGAATTCCAGCGCCTCACGCTCGCTTTTCCCTGAACGGTCCAGACGCTCAGCGAGAGATTCGCGGGAGCATAGATCACGATGTCCATGCTCGTGCGCGGCTGTTCGCGTTCTTTCACGCGCTCGGCGAGAGCGAGGCCCCGTCCGTATTCCGCGGAAACCTCGATATCGTCGCCCGAATGGGAAAAGCGGATATCGACGGCCGAAAGAAGCCGTTTCGCGTCCTCGACGGTTTCGGCCTCAGCGCGCCGCTTCGCCTTCACGCGGATCTTGTCGAGCGCCCAGCCCTGCACAAGCAGCGATCCGCGAGCGTTCGTGACGTGCAGGCGGCCGATCGAGCGAAGCGCGAAGTCGCGCTCGATCTCGTCGGAAAACTCGGCCGCTTCCAGCGAACCGAAAGGAGCGAGAAGGAGCACGAAAAGGAGCGTCCGCTTCAGCACCTGTAAATTCTGGGGCCCCGGACGAAAAGTTTCTAGCGCTTTCGCCCAGGATCGAGGCTAGAGCGATACCCTCCGCCCGGCACGAGTCCGAGCCAAATTCGGTGCGGATGGGTGCAAGCCAAAAACCAATGTCAATACAAGCACATATGGGCCAATAATCTCATTTTTGACACATCTTGTCATCGTCGGATAGTTCCGGTAGCCTTAGAGTTAGACGAGGTTGTGGAATGTTGGCTCAAATCTCACTCGTTACTTCCTGACTTCAGAGATCGTCGAGCCAAGGGCCGCGAAAGTTTTATCGAGTTTTAGCCTCACGGAATTGGGGCTTTTGAAGAGGGGTTCATACCCAACCCCCTTTGAAAAAGGCAAACCGGCCGAAAGGCCGGGACGCAAAGCCACGGGGCTACGAGCTGACCTACCCCGACAGCTCTTGCCAGCCGGGTTGCCAAAGGAGGACGACAAGGACTACGGAAGGACCATTGCTAAGTTCAAAGGGGGGTCCCCCACAAGGACCCTTCTCTTCATAGGAAGGCCCGGAGCGCTGAGCGCTTCGGGCCTTCTGATTTTTGCGGGCTCCGCCCGAACCCCCCGCGTTGTGATACATGGCGGGTGCTTGGGTTTCACCGATCTGCTCGTAACCGAGATCTTTCACTCGCTACAGGGCGAGACTTCGCTCAGCGGGGTCCGCTTCGCGTTCGTGCGCCTGACGGGCTGCAACCTGCGCTGCTCCTATTGCGACTCGGCTTACGCCTTCAAGGGCGGGAAGCGCATGACGATCAGGCAGGTCCTCGACGTGATCGCCCCTTACGAGGTCGAGCACGTGCTGCTGACCGGCGGCGAGCCGCTCCTGCAGCGGCAGACGCCCGCCCTGGTGAAGGCCCTGAAGGAGGCTGGTTACACAGTCAGCATTGAAACCCACGGGGAGGTATCGATCGCGCCGGTCGCCGCCGACGCCCGCATCGTGATGGACATCAAGACTCCGGCGAGCCTCATGAACCGCGGTGGATTCGAGCGCAACCTGCGCCACCTGAAGCCTACCGACGAGACCAAGTTCGTGATCGCGTCGCGGGACGACTATGCCTGGGCGCGCGACTGGGTCCGGAGCGGGAAGATCCCCACGCGCGAGATTCTCCTTTCTCCCGCCGTGCCCGCCGCGGGGTCGCCAGGAAAGCCCGAGGG
>CAYZKI010000414.1:710-2416 GCA_964478745.1 uncultured Bacteriovoracaceae bacterium | reverse complement strand
CTGTCCATCCGCTCCAGGCCAACCCGACCGATTTGCCCCCCGGGGCGGCGCAAAGGTCGAGCGCGGTCCTTCCGGCAGCGTTGGCCGCGCCGGAGCCGCCTCCCGTCGCGGCTGCCGTGATCTCCGTCACCAGGCGCTGGCTCGAGATGTCCTGGACGATCCACGAGCCCTCGCCGAAGCCCGAGAGCCCGGTGACGTTTCCGCCCTGCGCGTTGCGCCAGGAGTCCGGGATCGGCCCGGGCTCGAAACCCTCCGGGGCCTTCCAGCCGGCCCGCGAACGCAGCCAGAGCGTCGGCCGCTGAAGCGTGGCGCGCGCGAAGGCGCAGCTCCATTCGAGGCCCCTCTGATGAACCAGCTTCTGCCACATCCAGGGCGGGAGGCTCGCCCAGGCGGCCTGCTCCTCGATGGGCCGGTCTCCCGGAAACGGAAGATCGCGCCACTCAGCCGCATGGTCGGCAACTTTGCGCAGAAGCGCGTTGGCGAATTTCGCGGGCGCGTCGCCCTCCTTGGAGCGGATCTCGGAAACGGTCTCGGAGACGACAGGAGCGGCCTGCGTCCGTTCCTGTGCGATCAGCTGGTACGCGCCTACCATCAGCGCGCGCCTCAACCAGCCCGTGGGCTTCTTCTTGAGCGCGACCGAGTCAATCGCGAGATCGAGCCTTCCCTTCCAGCGGAGCACCCCTGAGCAGATGTCCTGGAACCACGCGGCCGAATCAGGCGGAACTTCGTGGGCGACCTGCTCGATCGCCCGATCGAGCGGCTCGCCCTGGGCGAGCACCTGCCCCAGAACCCTGACCGCGGCGGCGCGGGGCCGCCCCGGCCCGCTGCGAGGAGCGCTCACGCAGCTCCCTTCCAGAGCCAGTAGATGCCCGGACGCAAGGTCGGCGTGAGGTCGCCGAATCCGGCTTCGTCGCCGCGTCCACCGAGCCAGCGGAGCAGGATGCCCGCCAGGCTCGCTTCCGAGTCCTCGTTGCCCGAGGTCTCGTCCATCAGCATCTCAAGCCACTTCCTTCCGGGCTTGGCGGGATAGACGACCGTCGGCTTTCCCTTGATGCCGGCCATCTTGCCGGCCTCTTCGATCGCGTCGTTCAAGGTGCCCAGCTCGTCGATGAGCTTCGCCTTCTTGGCCTGCGCGCCCGACATGATCCGCCCGTCCGCGACCTTGTCGACCTCGGCCATCGGCAGCTTGCGTCCTTCGGCGACCGCGCCCTTGAACTGATCGAGCACGTCAAACAGCATCGTTTCGAAAAGCTGGCGCTCTTCAGGGGTCATGTCGCGGTACTCGGCGCCGGACGCCTTGAACTTTCCGGTCTTGAGCGCGTAGCGCTTGATCTTCGCCCACTCGTAGAGCTTCTCGAGGTTCACGAAGTCCATGATCACGCCGATCGAGCCGGTGAGCGTGCCAGGATTCGCGTAAACCTTCTTCGCTCCGCACGAAATGTAGAATCCGCCGCTCGCGGCGACCGAGCCCATCGATGCGACGACGGGCTTGCCCCGGCGACGGGCCCGCTTCACCTCACGCCAGATCGTCTCCGACGCGGTGACGGATCCCCCCGGACTGTCCACCCGCAGCACGATCGCCGAAATCGAGTCGTCGGCGGCCACCTCCCGTAGCGCCGCCGCGATGGTGTCGCCACCGGCGCTGGACGGGCCGAACGGAAGACCCTGCGGGCCACCGCGTCCGCTGACGATCGGACCTTCCACGG
>CAYZKI010000414.1:0-700 GCA_964478745.1 uncultured Bacteriovoracaceae bacterium | reverse complement strand
TCCTCTTCGAACCGCTGGAGCTGCTTGAGCGCCTTCTTGGAATCCATGATGACGCCGTTGATCTCCACCACTCCGACGCTGCCCGAGCCGAAGATCCCGGCCGCCGGCCCACCCGCCGCCGGTTTCCCGGGAGAGCGGTAAAGATAGAACGCTCCCGACAGGATCATGAAGATCGCGAAGAACGCGGCCGACAGGCCGAGCACCAACGCGAGAGGATTGAGCTGCTTCTTGGAGGTGGAAGAGGTCGGAGGAGTCATATGGCCCTGATCTTAGCGTAGAACCAGGCTCGAAGCCCACCCTAACTGGCATAAGCCAAGAGCCAAGAGCCATAGCCGAGAGTCAGGAGTCTGGAGTACCGAGTCGAGAGTTGGGGCTCCTTCTTCCGGCTCTCGACTCCGGCATTCGGCGTCTGGCTCTCCGTCCCTGAAAACACAAACGCCGCGCCGGGTTGCCCCAGGCGCGGCGTCAATGCTTTCAGGCCGAAAAAGGAGCTTACGCGCCTTCTCCGCTGCCTTCCGAACCCGGCTTGAGCGCGGCCTTGAGCTTGTCGCCCAGGATGTCGCCCATCGAGGTCTTCTTGGAACGCTCGCCTACGTACTGATCGTAGTTCGCGCGTTCTTCGGTGCGGCCGCGCTGCTTGATCGACAGGCCGATACGGCGTTCCTTCGGCTCGATCGACAGGCTCTCCGCGCGGACCTTG
>CAYZKI010000413.1:0-2417 GCA_964478745.1 uncultured Bacteriovoracaceae bacterium | reverse complement strand
ATCGCGAGCGGCGTCCTCAAGCAGGGCCATGACGTCGTCAAGGTCAGCGAGCGCGCCCACGTGATCCTCCCCTATCACCGCACTCTCGATCGCCTGCGCGAGGAGCACGGGGCGAAGGAGAAGGGCGGAAGCGGGAAGATCGGCACTACCGTGCGCGGCATCGGTCCCGCCTACGAGGACAAGGTCGCCCGCCGCGGCCTCCAAGTGATCGACCTTCTCAGGCCAGCCATCCTCAAGACCAAGCTCGAGCGCGCCATCGAGGAGAAGAACATCCTGCTGAAGCATCATTTCAACGCTCCCGCCATCGAGCTCGCTCCCCTCTACGAGGAGTGCCTGAAGCTCGGCGAGCGCCTGCGCCCGTTCGTGACCGACGTACGCGGCATCCTCGTGAAGGCGCTGAAGGAGCGCCGCCCGATCCTGTTCGAAGGGGCCCAGGGAACGCTCCTCGACGTCGATCACGGAACCTATCCCTACGTCACGTCGTCGAACACCGTCTCCGGCGGCGCGATGACCGGCTCGGGCGTCGGCCCGGCGGCCGTCCAGCAGATCATCGGCATCACCAAGGCCTACACCACGCGCGTGGGCACCGGCCCCTTCCCCACCGAGATCGAGAGCACCGAGAAGGAAGTGGCCGAGCGGATCCGCAAGGTCGGAGCCGAGTTCGGCGCGACGACCGGCCGCCCTCGCCGCACCGGGTGGCTCGATCTCGTGGCCATGAAGTACGCGGTCGAAGTGAACGGCATCACGGGGCTCGCCTTGATGAAGGCCGATGTCCTTCAGGACTTCGATATCGTGAAGGTTTGCACCGCCTACAAGCTCGACGGCAAGACACTGCACGACCTGCCCTCTTGCGTGGAAGACCTCGAGCGCGTGGAGCCGGTTTACGAAACCCACAAGGGATGGGGAAAGTACGATCCGAAGACGGTTCGCACGCTGGCCGAGCTGCCGAAAGAGCTCCGGGATTACATCGCCATGATCGAGGAGCGCCTCGGAGTACCGGTCGTGCTCATGAGCACGGGCCCGGGACGCGAGGAGACACTGGTTCTCCGCGATCCGTTCAGCCGGTGATCCGGGTCGTCTCGATCGTCGGGACGATCGTGCCGTTGCGGACGATGACGAGGGAGGGCTTCGCCGTGATCGGCGAGGGCACTCCAAGGAGAGCCGCGAGAGTCGATGTCGAATGGCCGAGGTCGAGCGTGGCGCCCGCGAGCGCTTCGATCGGCCCACCCTCGCCCCAGGTCCCGGGATAACCCCGATCCGTGGTGTTCTTGATGTTGCCCAGGATCAGCGGCTGGCTCAGCATGCCGGTGAAGGCGGTGATGTGCGCCCCTCTCCAGCCGTGGTCGGTGCCGATGCCGTCCTCGCGAGGCGAACGCGTGAACTCGCCCGCAACGTTGATGACGGTGTCGTTGAAGAGATTCGCAGCCTTGAGGCGGTCGATCAGCTCGATCAGGCAGGCGCTGACGGCACGGTAGAAATACGTGTTGACCAGGAGGCTCGGCATCTTGCCCCCGCCGTGCTCGTCGTAGAACTGGAGAATCGCCGTGTTCTCGTGCATCAGCCCGGAGAGCCCCGGAAGCGCCATGGCCAGCGAGTTGCTCAGACGGTTCACCAGAACGTATTCCGCGATCGCGAAGGCGCGGGCCATGGGCATCGAACCCGTATTGGTCGAGATCATCGTTCTCATGTCCGCGTTGCTGATGATCCGGGTGTCGCCGTAGCGGTAGCGCTGGTCCCTGGTGCCGGTGGTTCCGATCGGAAGATCGTTGATCCCGGGCATAACGATGGTCGGGTCCACGGTGCGGCGGATCAGGTCGTTGTACTTCGCGACGAGCGCCGCCGAGCTCGTCTCGTAATTCGCGAGGCCCGAAGCGACCACCGCGCGCGCGCTGCCGCGGCTCTCGGCGATGGCGCGCGCGGCCGCGTGGCTTCCCTCCGCGGCCGTGTTCAAGGTGTTCACCGCCTGCTCGATCGCGGCTTCGATCGCGGTACGGTCGGCGACGAAGCTCGCGGGGGCGTTGCGTTTGAACGCGTCGAGGATCGTGTTCAAGGCGTCGTTCAGCAACGGCGCGATCACGGGGCTTCGTCCCGTCCTGGAGCGGTAGACATAATTCTGCGTCGCCACGCCGATGCCGGCGATGGGGGCGGACGACGTATCGCCCGCCATGGCCATCACGCTCTGCCGCGCTCCGAGCGGAAGCATCTGGAGGGCGCGGCTGCCCGGATGGCCCGCGTTTCCGGTCGAGATTCCCTGCACGGAAAGAAGATGATTGAGCAGGTCCGACATGGGGCGCATGCCGCCGCCCGCGGCCGCGACCGGGAACTGCCACATGTGCGGCGCGTTCACGCCGTTGATGAGCGTGGTCGAGTACGCGATGTCGGTGTAACGGCCGTTCTCGGCCGAGTAGCGGGTTCCG
>CAYZKI010000412.1:0-2435 GCA_964478745.1 uncultured Bacteriovoracaceae bacterium | reverse complement strand
ACCGCGTCACGGGTCAGCGACAGGCCCGTATAGTTCTTCACTTCGACTTCCGGCATGACCTCGACGGTCGCCGTGAAGGTGAAATCCTTGTCCTCGCTGACCGAATGGTCATGTTCGCCTTCGCCGTGCTGATGCTCGGGCGACTCGATACGCGGGCGGCCGACGGCGCGGATCTTCTGCTCGCGCACGGCCTGGGCGAACGACTCGTCGATCAGGTGATGATAGATCCGATGGCGGACGTCTTCGCCGTAATACTGCTTGATGATGTTCAGGGGCACCTGGCCCGGGCGAAAGCCTTTGATACGCGCCGTACGCTGAACTTCAGCGAGGCCCTTCTGGAATCGGTTCGCGACGATGGTCGCGGGGACGCGAATGGTGAGCTTACGAAGGACGTTGGACGGCTTATCGACTTGAATATTGAGTTCCATGTGTGGCTCTTGTCTAGGCGACGCTGCCGCGCATTGTCAACCCGATTTAGGCCAAATCCGGCCCGAATTCAGGGGGATACCAGACTTTTTCCAGCCAAAGGGCGCGGGGTGGCGCCGTCGGACCGACCCCTTTCCGCACCCCTGCGGCCAGGATCGCTTTCATGTCGGCGGCTTCCCGGCGGCCTTCGCCGATCTGAAGCAGCGTACCGGCGATTCCCCGGACCATCTGCTTCAGGAAGCCGGTTCCGAGCAGCCTGACGCGAACGAAGCCCACCTCGTCGTTGAAAGGTTCGGCCAGCGGAAAACCCGCGGGGACCCGGGTTACGTCGGCTTCCAGGATCTCGCGGACGGTCGAGCTGACCTTTCCGCCCGAGGACTGGAAGGCTTTGAAGTCGTGCTCACCGATCAAGTAGCCGACCGCCTTGGACATCGCCTCGACGTCGAGGGTGCGGTGGATGAACCAGCTGTAGGGCTCGAGATGCGGGATCGGGCAGGTCCCCTGCTGGAAGTAGTAGCTGTACTGCTTGCGCAGGGCCCCCCTCTGCGCGTGAAACTCGGTCGATACCGGGACAACCTTTCTGACCCGGATGTCCTTGGGAAGGTGCGTGTTGAGGCCGCGGAACAGGATCCACGGCTCCCAGACCTTCTTCTTCAGCGTGAAGTGGGCGACCTGAGCGACGGCGTGGACCCCCGCGTCCGTGCGGCCACTACCGACCACGGAAACCGTCTCGCCCGTCATGCGGTGGATCGCTTCCTGGATCGTGGTCTGGATGCTCGGGTCGGTGCCCGCGCCGGAGCCCGTCTGGGTCTGCCAGCCGCAGTAGCGCGTACCCTTGTAGGCGAGGATTGCGGCGTACTTCTGCATGGTGGCGCCTGGTCCTCAGAACTCGAAGAGGAAGCCCGCGTAGATGCCCGAGCTCGCGACGTTCACGATGCCGGTGATAGGCGTGAGCTTCTGGTACTCGACCGTGAGGTAGTAGTGCTTCACTCCGAAGTCCTGGTAGTAGTTCCACGCGGAGTCCTGGCTGATCCAATCAAGCAGGAGCGCGACGCCGAACGAGGTGTTGAGGGCGGTTGAATAGCCCGTCTTCGACGGGCGGTCGTCGTCGCGGCTTTCGACGAAGCCGATCAGGCTCGGACCGACGAAAACGTACGGGCGCAGGATCCTGAAGAGATTGAAGCGGTAGTTCGCGCCGATCGTGACCGGGATGGTCCAGAAAAAGAAGTTCGTGCGCGACTCGTTTCCGAAGCCCGTGAGGGTGGTTTCGAAGGTCCCCTTGCCCCGGTGGAACCCGAGACCGACGTTCGTGACGATCCCGATGTTCCCGAGAATCTCGCTGCGGAACGGCTGGAACTCGTAAGTGAAGGCGAAGTCCGGCGCGTATTTCGCTCCGTAGACGTCGTCGAAGGTCCGGCCCTGATAACCGGGATCGGCCGTAATATCGAAGTCGAGGCCCGCGCCCACGCGGAAGCCGAAGGCGTTCTTGATCTCGCCCGTGCGCTTCATCTTCAGCTCGGAGCGTCCCTCGTTCACTGCCTGGATCGCGCCGCCCTCCGGCTTCTGCGGAATGGCGCGCTTCTGCGAGTCCGTGTATCCCTGCGAGGAGGTATCCTTCGGCGGAAGCTGCTTGCGGATCTGTTCGGAGTAGCCTTCCGCGTTTTCCGCGGCCTTCAGCTTCTTGTTCTCCTCTTCCGTATAAGAGCCTGGGCTCGATTCCTTCCGCGGCATCTGCTCGCGAATCGAGTCGATGTAGGGCGAGACGCTCGTCCCGGCGGCCGCGGCGAAAAACAGGATGGGCGTGGCGCTTCGCTTCAGGTTCACGCGCCCTCTCTTTGCCGGGGCCCGGGCGCGAGAACTGGAATACGCGCGAAAACGACGAGCGACGAAAGCGCGGCGAAGCCCGTGATCGAAAGCCACGGGTTCATCAGCGCCCACGCCAGGAGCTGGACCGGCACGAGCAGCAGGAGGACGATGACGTGGCCCTCGTGCGTGACCGTCACTTCCTC
>CAYZKI010000411.1:0-2450 GCA_964478745.1 uncultured Bacteriovoracaceae bacterium | reverse complement strand
CGACAACTTCAAGATCGCGCGCGAAGTGTTCGAGGAAGCCTCGGAGGCGACCAAGACGGATCTCCGCAAGCTGTGCTTCGACGGGCCCGAGTCCGATCTCGTGCTCACCGAGAACACGCAGCCCTGCCTGCTGACCGCGTCGGTCGCGGCGTTCCGCGTGGCGGCCGCGGAAGCGGGCTTCGTTCCCGCCGCGGTCGCGGGACATTCGCTCGGGGAATACTCGGCGCTGGTCGCCGCGGGCGCGCTGCCGCTCGCGAGCGCGGCGGCGTGGGTACGCGAGCGCGGGCGCGCCATGCAGAAAGCGGTTCCTGCCGGTGAAGGCACGATGGCCGCGATCATGGGCATGGAAGACCACCAGATCAAGACGCTCTGCGAGCGCGCCACCGAGAGCGCGAAGGCGAAGCGCGGGAAGGGCGAGAGCACCGAGCTGACCGTCGCCGCGACGGTCGAGCCGGCGAACTTCAACGCTCCCGGGCAGATCGTCATCGCGGGCTCGACGGACGCCGTCGCCGAGGCGGTCGCGCTCATCAAGGCCGGCGGGGATTTCCAGGGCGGCAAGGCCATTCCCCTTTCCGTGAGCGCTCCTTTCCACTGCTCGCTGATGAAGCCCGCGCGCAACCGCATGGCGGAGCTCTTCGCGCAGGCGAAGCCGGCCGCGGCGCCCAGGTATCCCTACATCCCGAATCGCACGGGCCGCATGACGTCCGAGGCGGGCGTCGTGTTCGAGCTCCTCGTCGAGCAGGTCGACCATCCGGTCCTCTGGAAACAGTCGATCACGGGCGCGCTCGAAGCGGGCTTCGACACCGCCGTCGAGTTCGGCCCGGGCAAGGTGCTCGCCGGCCTCATGAAGCGCATCGGCGCCCCGATCTCGAAGACCGCGGCGGTTCACAATGTCTCGGACAGCGCCGGCGTGAAGGCCGTCGCCGCACTCAAGTAAGGATCGACCATGACGGATTCGGCAAAGAGAAAAGTGGCCCTCGTGACCGGCGGCTCTCGCGGCATCGGCGCCTCGATCTGCCAGCGGCTCGCGAAGGACGGTTTCCACGTCATCGTGAACTACGCCTCGAGCGAGGCGAAGGCGCGGGAGGTGGTCGATCGGATCGCCGCGGACGGCGGCGCGGCGACGCTCTGTCAGTTCGATGTCGCGAACTCCGCCCAGGTCGACGAGAAGTTCGACTGGATCGCCAAGAATTTCGGCCCGGTCGCCGTGCTGGTGAACAACGCCGGGATCACGATCGACGGGCTGCTGCTCCGCCTGAAGGACGACGACCTCGAGAAGACCCTCTCGATCGACCTCAAAGGAGCCATTTACTGCACCCGCGCCGCGGCGAAGCAAATGATGCGCGAACGCTCCGGTAGCATCATCCAGATCGCCTCCGTCATCGGCGAAATGGGCAACTCCGGGCAGGCCGCGTATTCCGCTGCAAAAGCAGGGCTTTTGGGCTTCACCAAGAGCGTCGCCAAGGAGCTCGCCAGCCGCCATATCCGGGCCAATGCGATCACCCCGGGCTTCATCGAAACCGACATGACTGGGGCCTTGACTGAAGCTCAAAAAGAGGCCATTCTGCGCAGCGTTCCACTCGGGTTTTTGGGCGCTCCGGATGACGTTTCGTCGTTGGTCGCCTTCCTTGCGTCTCCTGGAAGCCGGTACATCACCGGTCAGGTGATTGGAGTGAACGGCGGCCTTTACATGTGACGCCTGTCGTTGCATGTGATCGAGGCTGTGAAATTTTAAACGACGGGCTTGGCGCCCGTTTGCATTGGGAGAAAGAGATCGATGTCCGCAAACGTTGAAGATCGGGTCAAAACCATCATTTGCGACCAGCTGGCAGTTGAGCCGGAAAAGGTCATTCAAACCGCATCCTTCATTGATGACCTGGGCGCTGACAGCCTCGATATCGTCGAGCTCGTCATGACGATGGAAGAAGAGTTCGACCTCGACATCCCGGACGAAGACGCTGAGAAGATGAAGACGGTCGGCGATGTCGTGAAGTACATCGCTTCCAAGGCTACCCACTAAGCGTCGGTAGCGCCGTTTCGTGATTCGCGGGGGCCCGCTGCTTGTTTAGGCAGCGGGCCCTTTGCTTTTGGCTCGAATTTTAAGATAAGAGATTGGAATGACATCAGGAAAACGTCGCGTCGTCATTACTGGCATCGGTGCTGTCTCCCCCCTCGGCCTCACGGCTGGTGAGACGTGGAGAAACGCGCTCGAAGGAAAGTCGGGCGTCGCCAAGATCTCGCTCTTCGATCCGACCGACTGCCCGGTGCAGTTCGCCGCCGAGGTCAAAGGCTTCGACGTCACGAAGGCCACGGGCCCGTTCGCTCCTTCCCCGGGCAACACGGTCCCCCAGGCCGCGAACTCGAAGGACGCGCGCCGCGTGGGCCGGTTCTGCCACCTGGGCCTCGTCGCGGGCCTCGAAGCTTACGGCGACTCCGGGCTGGACGCCGTC
>CAYZKI010000410.1:0-2454 GCA_964478745.1 uncultured Bacteriovoracaceae bacterium | reverse complement strand
GCACGGCCCCCTTTCCCCGCCGACGCGCCACGCATCGTGGCGGTTCATTCAATATGTCATATCCCTACTCGGAAATCAAGCTATGACAGTGACTTCCGTCACTTGACGGCTACTTGATCCGGTACCGCCAGCCCGCGATCCCAGCGCCCGCTCCGGTAACGGCGAACTCCTTGGATTCTCCGGCCGCCATCCCCTCCAGCTTCGCCTCGGCGGTCGCGACCACTGCTCCATCGAGCGCCAAGAACTCCACGGTCAGGGTGAAGTTGCCGACGGTGGTCCCGGCGTTCTCGACCGAGCCAGAGAGCGAGGCCGGATTCGCCCCTCGCGAGGGGCGGAAATCGCGGACCGCCACCTTCGGCGAGAGCGACTGTGAGAGCTGGATCAGCTTGATGGTCGAATCCTGATAGGCCTTCACCAGCTTCGGGTCGGTCACCTTCCGGCCGAGCCGCTGATAGGCCGCCGCCCGAAGCCGAACGTTGTTCGGGTCGTTCGGGTCGAGGGCGTTCAGCCGGTTCGTGGCATCGAGCATCTTCTCATACTGCTCAGCACCCATGTAGGTGTTGGCCGCGTTGAAGAGGGCGTCGCGATCGACGGTGTTCTTCGCCAGTCCGGCCTCGAAGAGCTTCATCGCGTCGTCGTAGCGACGCGCGCTCGCCGCCCCCGTCGCCGCCTCGAAGAGCTGCCGGTCGGTGTACTTGGCGGTGTTGTTCACCATGTCGGCGAAGACCCCCGCGATGGCGGTGCTGTCGCCGGTGGCCTGAAGCGCACGGGCCATGCCGGAGCGCGCCTGCGCGGCCGACGGTCCGTCGGGCGCTTCGGCGAGATAGGCCTCGAAGATCCCCGCCGCGCGCTTGGCCATCGCTGCGCGCTCCCCCTCGGGGGCCGACGAGGCCTTATCGAGCATCAGGATACCGAGATTGAACTGCGTCCCCAGCCGAGCATCCTTGACCGCCGGATAGGCCTTCATCCGCTCGATGATGGAGGCCATCCCGTCCATGTCGCCACGCGCCTGCGCGGCGCTCGCCATGATCTGGTAGGCATTGCCGGCCTGTGGCGCACGCGGGAATACCTGCAGCGCGCGGGTCGCCAGGACGGCAGCCGAGTCGAACTGCTTGGCATTGTAGGCCGCGATCGCGGCGTTGAAGGCCGGGCCGAACATCTGGCGACGGTAGATGGCGGTCGAGTCCGCACAGGCCGGCGCCAACTTCTCGAACTCATCGAAGGCCGCCGTCATCTCGGCGACGATGTCCACGTCCTGATCCGGCGTGGTCGCCACGCCCAAGGCGGACCGTTTGGCGGTCATCTTCTGCTCGGGGTCGCGGAGCCAGAGGGCATAGGTCTTCCCGAGCAGGAAGAGACGACCCGGCTGGTTGTCGATCTTGTCCGGCCGCTCGGTGAGCACCGTCATGGCCGCGCGCAGGTGCTTCGGCTTCTCATCCGCGAAGCCGGAGCGCGCCCAGCGGTCGTGATAGACCACGGCGCTGTTGAGCTGGAAGGGCTTACGGAACTCCACCGTGCACTGGGCCTCGACGAGTGACGGCACGAGGCCGGTCACGGTGAGCCCGAGCGCCCGAATCACAGTCGCCATACGCATCGAACGGAATCCTCGGTCAATGGACATTTGTAGGACTACCCCAACGCACGCCGAATGGCATCCAGGATCTCCGCCATCGGGCGATCGGTCGCCTCAGCGGCACGCCGTACGTCATCGAACTCCGGCTTGGTCCGACTTCCCCCCCCGGGGAGGGTCACGGTCTTCAGCCCGATCGGCTGGCCGAAGACGGTGATCTCACTCAGCGTCCTCGGCAAAGCGCGCCGAGTCACGGGATACCGCCGGACACCGATCGTCGTGCTCTCACGGAGGAGCAGATCGGTCAGTCGCGCTTCCTCTGCTGCGTCGCAGAGGACCTCGACGCGATGCCCCGGACGTCCCTTCTTCATCGTGAGCGGAATGAGCGCCACATCGAGCGCGCCAGCGTCACGGAGCCACTCCGCGACGACGGCGAGCTGCTCACCCGTGATGTCATCCATGTCCGCCGCGAGCACCGTCAACTCGTCACCCGCCTCACGCGCCGGCCCCGAGACCTCGGCAAGGATGACGCGAAGCGCATTCGCCCGGTCGGCGAACTCCTTGGTCCCCGCGCCGTAGCCACTGCCCACCGGGACGAAGTGCTCCGGGGGAAGCCCGACCGAGAGCACGCGAACGAGGGCGGCGCCCGTCGGCGTCACGAGTTCGCCCGAGCCCTCAGGGCCGGAGCGGACGGGGAGCCCCTCGAGCAGCCGCAGCGTTGCCGCGGTGGGGACCGCCATCCGTCCGTGCGCGGTCTCGACGAAGCCGTCGCCCAGCGGGAGGGTGCCACAGTGGACCCGCTCGACCCCTAGGAGCGAGAGCCCCCAGATGGATCCGACGATGTCGAGGATCGCGTCCACACTCCCGACTTCGTGGAGATGCAC
>CAYZKI010000409.1:1689-2463 GCA_964478745.1 uncultured Bacteriovoracaceae bacterium | reverse complement strand
GTACTCCGACTCGACCACGATGTACGGGTGGTCGGAAAGCACGCGCCTGCTGCGGAAGCGCTTCATGCTGTGGACGAGCAGGTTGACCGAGCCGTCAGGCATCTTGAGGCGCTTGACGATCTTGACGGCCACCCCGACGTCGTAGAGGTCCTCCGGCTTGAGGTCGTCGCGGACCTCGTTTCCGCGGGTGAGGAGCAGGCCGATCACGCGCTGGCGGTTGATGGCCTCCTCGATCATGGAGATGAGGCGCGGCTGCGTGACCAGGATCGGCGCGAGCAGCGTCGGAAAAGGGATCGGCCCGGTGACCGGCAGGACGAAGAGGTTCGGTGGAAGCGTCTGATCCGGAAGTATCAGCCCCCCCGTGCCCTTGACGGAGGGCAGCGTTCCGGAGCCGCCGGAACCGCTGTTAGGTGTGTCGTTCTGAGGAGAGTCCGGGGTGTTCGCGCCCATGGCTTACTGAAAAATGGGCACCATCGCCCATTTGGCAAGTCATGGCCAGAGAAAGCTCAGGGAGCGGCCGATAAGATGGCCATCCCGATTTTCTCAATGATTTCGTTGGCGCGGGAAGGATCGTTCTTGGCCACGGCGTCCCATCCGTCAGAGGAGCCATCGAGCTTCAGGCGCTCAATCTCTTCCTCCGCCTTCACGAAGACATCGGTCCCTGCGAGCGTGCGCTTGGCGATGACTTCGTACTTCACGCGAGTTTGAAGAAGCTTCTTCTTGGGAAGACCGTTCACCTTGAACTCGATGTACTTGTCGCGGGACTGGCCGTAA
>CAYZKI010000409.1:0-1679 GCA_964478745.1 uncultured Bacteriovoracaceae bacterium | reverse complement strand
CTCCTTGAGAGACTTCATCTCGAGGGGCTCGACCTCCTCGGGGTCACGATCGACGACCTTGTACTTCTCGAAGGTCTTCTCGATCGCTTTCCACACGGCCGGGAACTCGTGCTCGAAGGTCTTCTCGTTCCGAAGGTCGGCGTAGGCGGTCTGCTTCACCCCGGGCGATGACGAGCAGGAGTTTCCGAGGACGGCCAATGCCAGGACCGAAAGACCGAGGGCGATGAGCGGAGTTTTCATTTCTTGGCGACCTTGGACGCCTTGACGTCGATGATGATGCGGACGGGATTCGAAAGCTCGAACACTTCCACGGGCGCCACGTTCTTCATCTCGAAGGCGAAGGTCCAGGTGTCCTTCTCGATCGCCGGAAGAAGCGTGATCTCGCGGAACGCCTTGCTCTTGCGGAAGGCCGCGGCCACTTTCCCGGAGTCGAAGTTCAACCGGGGAGCGCCGAAGACGGTCACGATCAGGCGCTTCTCGTCGGGAGTGACGGCCACCTGGTAGTAGGGCGGGCGCGGGATGGCGGTCGGCTCTCCGCCGCGATTCCCCTCGAGGTCGATGACGACGCGCTCGTAAGCGGGGTTCGCGGCGCGGCGGATGTCCTTGATGATCACCTGATCGACGGAGCGGTCTCCGCCGACGACCATGCCGTCGCGGACGTAGAAGTTGTTCTTCTTGGCCTCGGCCGTGTGGACGCGCTCGGGCTTGATCGCGCCCGATGCGGGAAGGGCCCCGAGCGAGACTCCCAACGCGACAGTGAACGAGGCCAGGGAAACGAGAACCAGCCGGCGGTTTTTGAGGTGAGTCATCTCACCGATAAAATAACCGGACGGGGAGCCGAACGCAAACCTCTGACGCAGGCCAGGGCCAGCGCGTACGGGAGGAACCAACCGATAATTGACGTTATCGGCGCCCCCGTGCCTCCTTCGCGATCCGAGTCGGATCGGTTTCCGGCATCACGTACCGTTCCGCAGAACCCGACGGGATCGTCGTCGAGCAGGTTCGCGCGCGGGGGCTCGCCCGGGGGGCTCGCATAGGGCGGGAACTGCTCGGAGAGCGCGCATCGCGAGTTCGCCGGGAACACCTCCGGCATGGCCGGGCTCGGGGCGTTCTGCGCCCCGGTGATGACGACGAACGGCACCGTATCGATGGGGAACTGCCCTCCCGGGTACGAGCTCGGGCTGACGTTGGCGGCCGACACGGAAAGAACGTAGTTTCCCGGCGGCAGGTTCTCGGCCACGAGACTCGAATCGAAATCGGTGAACCCCGACTTGCCTTCGTAAGACCGGTCGGAGGCCCGGGCGTTGACCGGCGAGCCGCTCGAGGTCAGCAGGGTCATCTTCGTGCGCACGGGAGAGTAGAGCGAGAAGCTCAGCGCCTTGATCTCGATGCGCCCCGAAACGCCGTCGAGCGCGTAGTAGCGGACGCCGTTGTCCATGCGGTCGACGAACCCGAAATATTGCCCGTCGGTTCCGGAACTGAAAGCGACGGGCGCGGAGGACGGGGAATCCGAAAGCAGGCTTTCGGCAACCTCCGCCCCGGCTCTCGAGGCCGTGCAGTTGACGACGAGCTCCGGCGCTCCGGCTCGCGCCCCCGGAGCGAGACCCACTTCGTACAGCGAATTGCCTCCATCCCGGGTGAGGAACACGCGGCTGAAGATCTGATCGGGCGGACACGAG
>CAYZKI010000408.1:0-2468 GCA_964478745.1 uncultured Bacteriovoracaceae bacterium | reverse complement strand
GTCCTTAGCGCATCTCCCGGCGTGACCGCGAGCATCAGCCCGACCGGCACGCGCAACATCGCCTACCTCAACGTCCGGGACATCTCCAACGTCAGCGGCACGACCATCTATGCCAGCACGACGAGCACGAACTTGGGCAACAACTCCGACTGGAGTTTTGCCGATCCTCCCAACACCTTGAGCATCGAGGTCCCGATCGAGATCCTGAGTGGCGCCGGCATGCGCTCGAGCAGCGGCGGCGTCGAGAATTACGAACGGACCGCGTTCACCCTCGATACGTCAGGATACAACGGCGCGGTGGCCTACTATTTCGAGGTCGTGGCCAAAAATACCGATTTGTCCGCTCGAAGCGTCAACCTTGTCCGCAGCGACGGGAGTGGCATCACGAGCCTTTCGATTCCGTCCGGAACGGCCAATCCCACGCGCATCCGGGGGCCGGCTCCCTTCACGCCTACGACGGGCAACAATTCCTACCGGCTGACGGTCGACGCCACGTCGGCAGCGAGCGATGTCGAGGTCTACGCCGCGAGGGTCCTGGTCCAGCAAGTAGGGGCCTCGAGGACTCGGGTCTATGTTCCGTTCTTCAGCATGAACGGCGCCTCCGTGGTCGATGCGCCTGGCGTGGAGTACAAGAACACGACAAACGCCACCTATGAGCTCGCGGTGGGGGAGCAGATCGCGTTCAGGAAGCGGGCCGCATCCTGGGCCGGGCTCGCGGGCCCGAATCCCTACACGTTCGAGGCGGTGGTCCTCGGCAATAACGTGGGCCATCAAGTCTCCCTCTTCACATCGGGCGGCGCTCAGGTCGCGGCCTCGGAGATCAATGTGACTCCGAACTGGACGTGGACGGTGGCGTCGGCGAGCTTCGCGGACGACGCCGCGAGCTTCACGAACAACACGGACTTCCAGGTGCGATACCGATCGACCGACGGATCGAATTTCTACATCCAGAAAGCAGGGCTCTGGGTGCAGCTCGATGGTACGAACATCCGAGGGGAGAGCTATTACCGGATATTCGGTGGGCGCTCCTACGAGAACGTGGAGGCTTACTCTCCTTATCAGCGAGTGATGATGCTGACCACCCTCTTCACGAATCCGCTCTATTACCTCGAGGTGAGCGGCGAGACCATGGGGTACCCTCTCAAGCTGGTCGACGACGGCACCGGCGACAACACTTTCTCGGGCAGCGAAGTGCTTCCCTTCGCCGAGGTCACGGGCGCGTCGCCCGAGATCGCGCGCAGCAGGGCGATCTCGCTCACTTCCGGCAATCGGTACATCGTGAAGTCGCGCGCCGACAATCAGATCAGGGCGGGTAACCTGATCGCCGGGTTCAACCAACCTGTCACCGATGATCTCGTCCTGTACCTCGATGCCGCGCGCTCCAATACCACGGTCTCGGCGCCCTATGCCTCCGGCACAGGCTGCTCGAGCAACCTGACCTGGCACGACCTGGCAGGCTCGAGCAACGGCACGCTCAGCAGCTTCGACACATGCTTGACGACGGGCTGGCTGGGCTCAGGTACGCCCACTTCCCCCTTCTACCTCGGCTTTGGCGGGACGGATGACATCGTCACCGTGCCGGACGTGAACTCGCTCTCGTTCACCACGGGAGGCGGAAACGATACGCCCTTCTCGATCGAGATTTGGGGGGGCTTCTCCGATACGGGATCGAACCGGAGCCTGCTGACAAAGAACAACGACGTGGGCGGCACCGCCAGCGAGTACGTGGTCTGGCTGGACGCGAGCGAGCAGATCAACGTGCAGCTGACGGGAGGAGCGTGGGGCTCGGACATGCTCGGCGTGCGAACGGGCACGGTTTCCCCGAATGTCTTTCATCACATCCTGATCACTTATGATGGAAGCAAGACGGCGGCCGGCCTGAAAGTGTATGTCAACGGGGTCGCGCAGTCGACCACGGACATCAGTACCGGCACTTACGCGGGAATGATCAATACCGCGTCTTCGCTGAATCTGGGCGCATGGTCCCCCGGCTCCTTCCATATGCAGGGCGGGATGGCCATCGTCCGCATCTACGCCAAGGAGCTTTCGGCGTCGGAAGTCGTCCAGAACTGCCGAGTCGACAAAGCGCGCTTCGCCTCGGTGACGTGTCCGTAGCCGGTTCGGCGCCAGGTTCCTGACATTTCCGGGGCCAGTGTGTCCCTTGGGACTGGATTTTTTCTATTACACAGACATAATTGAACGCCCAAGTGGCTGAAACATGACCGTATTAACACTTGGGGCGGTGAGTATGCTTCCTGCGTATTGACTGGATTCAACCGTCCGGAGCGGCGGGGACGATACTTAAGGAGGAGGACGTTGTGTTGATATCTCTACGTGGAGGCACGTTTGCTGTCGTGGGCGCTATCTCGGCTCTCGCGGTCTCTTGCGGAAAAGGACCCGCCGTCAAGCATGACGGCATGATTGCCAAGGTGGGGGGAGAGCTGGTTCACGTGCCTGAAAGCGACGCG
>CAYZKI010000407.1:1336-2476 GCA_964478745.1 uncultured Bacteriovoracaceae bacterium | reverse complement strand
GCTCACTTCACCAACGCGCCGATTCCCCCCGTGAACGAAGTCCTCGAGGCGTTCTATACCGAGATCGCCGAGGAAGAGACCCTCATCTTCGGCCACGCGCAGGGCCGCGACTTCGTGCTCCAGACCCTCGGCGAGGACCGCGCCAAGACCGTCCTCGGCCAGCTCTCGGTCATCGAAGGCTCTCGCACACTCGAGGCGCTCGAGCTCGTCGACCCGCGCACGCTCGCCAACTTCCTGGTCAACGAGCACCCGCAGACCATCGCGCTCATCCTGGCGCACCTCGAGCCTTCCAAGAAGTGCGAAGTGCTCAAGCGCCTTCCGGAGGCGATCCAGACGGAAGTCGTTCTCCGTATCGCGAACCTCGACTTCATCTCGCCGAACCTCATCGCGCAGGTCGACGAGGTCCTCAAGCAGGAGCTCGCCACCCTGGGCTCCATCGATACGCAGCAGCTCGGAGGCGTCCAGCCCATCGCCGAGATGCTCAACGTCATGGACAAGACGAGCGAGCAGAACATCATGGCCCGCGTCGAGGAGAAGGATCCTCAGCTCGCCGAGGAGATCCGCAAGCTCATGTTCGTGTTCGAGGACATCGTGTTCATCGACGACCGCGGCATGCAGCTCATGCTCAAGGAAGTCGCGAACGACAAGCTCGTCATCGCGCTCAAGACGGCGCCCGACGAGATCAAGGACAAGATCTTCCGCAACATGTCCAAGCGCGCGTCCGACCTCCTCAAGGAGGACCTCGAAGCGATGGGCCCGGTGCGTCTCTCGGACGTCGAAAACGCCCAGCAGGAAATCATCAACGTGGCCAAGCGCCTCGAGGCCGAAGGCAAGATCATCATCAGCCGCGGCGGCGAAGCCGACGCCCTGGTCTGAGATCTCACGGGAGTCAGTGAATGAGCTCGAACTTCAACAAGCCCGACTTCCAGGTCAAAGAGGAGCCCCAGTCCGGCGGCGCCCCTCGGGTCATGAAGGTCGAGCAGCCTCTTAAGTCCGTGATCTCGGACTTCAAGATGCCCAAGCTCAAGAAGGACGGCGAAGGCCAGTACACGGTCACGAAAGCCAGGTACGGCGCGCTTGCCATCACGGATCCCGGCCACACGGCCAAGGAGCAGAAGGACCGGTCCTTCAACCTGAGTC
>CAYZKI010000407.1:0-1326 GCA_964478745.1 uncultured Bacteriovoracaceae bacterium | reverse complement strand
TCCGCTCGTGCGCGAGCCGCTGGCGGTCGAGGAGGAGGAGAGACGCGCCATCAACGAGCGCGTCCAGGCCGCCCTTGCCGTCCAGGCCGAGAAGGTGAAGGAGGAGGCCAGGCAGCAGGGTTACCGCGAGGGCCTCGAAAAGGGCTACTCTGAAGCCTTCCAGCGCTTCCAGGCCGAGGGCTCCGAGCGCCTCGCGCGCTTCGAGTCGCTGATCGGCGAGCTCGAGGGCGCCAAGAACGAGATCTACCAGGCGAACGAGCGCATGCTCATCGATCTCGTGTACCGCGTGGCGCGGATGGTGCTCCTGCGGGAGCTCACCACCGACAAGGAGTTCGTCGCGCGCCTGACGCGCGAGCTGGTGGAGCGGATCGGCGTGCGCGAGAACATCCGCATCCGCCTGAGCCCGGAGGACATGTCCTCGGTCGAGATGATCCGCGAGGGCATCGAGAAGTCGCTCGGCTCGATGAAGAACCTGAACTTCGAAGCATCCAAGGACGTCGCCCACGGCGGCTGCATCGTCGAGACCGAGTGGAACATGATCGACGCGAGCGTCGAAACCCAGCTGCAGGGCATCTTCGAGGGCCTCATGGGGCCCGCCGCCACGGCCGCGGGAACGGGGTCCGGGCAGTGACCGACTCGACGGGCGACAAGCGCGGTTGGGAGATCGACCCCGCGCTCTACGAGAACCGTCTCCGGCACGCCCTCGTGTACCACGAGGCCGGAAAGATCACGAAATCGCTCGGGCTCGTCTTCGAGGCCTACCTTCCGGGCGCTTCCGTGGGAAGCATCGTCCGCATCCTGAGATCGAGCGACCCGAACTCCGACGACGGAGTCGACGCGGAAGTGATCGGCTTCAAGGACAAGCGCGTGATGCTGATGCCCTTCGAGGACGCCGGCGGCGTGAACAACGACAGCCTGGTCGTGCTGAGGAAGCGCGCGTCGACCGTCGCGGTCGGGGAGGCGCTCCTGGGCCGCGTGCTGGACGGCCTCGGGCGCCCCATCGACGGAAAGGGCCCGCTTCTCTCGGGCCGGCGCGGATCGCGCCTCGAGGAACGAAGCCTCTACCAGCAGCCCGCGCACCCGCTCGAGCGCGAGATGATCCCGGGGCCGCTCGATCTCGGGATCCGCGCGATCAACGGGATGGTCACCTGTGGCAAGGGCCAGCGCGTGGCGATCATGGCGGGCTCGGGCGTCGGCAAGTCAGTCTTGCTAGGCATGATGGCCAGGCACACCGCGGCCGACGTGAACGTGATCGCCCTGATCGGCGAGCGCGGTCGCGAAGTGCGGGAGTTCATCGAGCGCGATCTCGGGCCCGAGGGCCTGAAG
>CAYZKI010000406.1:0-2478 GCA_964478745.1 uncultured Bacteriovoracaceae bacterium | reverse complement strand
GCAAGAAGGCTGGGGATCCTCATCCCCACCTTCTTCGGCATTTCGCTGATCGCCTTCGGCCTGATCCGCATGGTCCCGGGAGACCCGGTGCTCCTGCTTCTCGGGGAGCGCGGAGCCTCGCCTGAGGTCTACGCGGACATGCGGGCCAAGCTCGCGCTCGACCAGCCGCTGACCACCCAGTATTTCCGCTTCGTCTCCGGGGCCGCGGTCGGCGACCTCGGCCAGTCGGTCGTCTCGAAGCTCCCGGTCACCGAGGAGTTCTGGTCGCGCTTTCCGGCGACGCTCGAGCTCGGCCTGATCGCCATGGCGCTCTCGATCGTGATCGGGATCCCGCTCGGCATCCTGGCGGCGGTCAGACGGAACACCTGGCTCGACTATACGGTCATGGGCTCGTCGCTCGTCGGCTACTCCATGCCGATCTTCTGGTGGGGCCTGATCCTGATCCTCGTCTTCTCGGTGCAGCTGGGCTGGACGCCGGTTTCGGGTCGCATCGCCGTCGAGTACGACATCCCGACGGTGACGGGCTTCCTTCTCATCGACACCTGGATGAGCGGGGAAACGTACGCGGAGGCCTTCGCCGCGTTCTGGAGCGCCATCCGCCACCTGATCCTGCCCGCGATCGTGCTCGCGACCGTACCGCTCGCGACGATCGCCCGCATGACCCGCTCGAGCATGCTCGAGGTGATCGGCGAAGACTACATCCGAACCGCCAAGGCCAAGGGCCTCGGGCGCATGACCATCGTCTGGGTGCACGCGCTCCGCAACGCGCTCATCCCGGTCGTGACGGTCATCGGCCTGATCTTCGGCGCCATCATCACCGGCGCCATCCTGACGGAAACCATCTTCTCCTGGCCGGGCATCGGCAAATGGCTCGTGAGGAGCGTCATCGCGCGCGATTATCCGGTCATTCAGGGGGGAATCCTGATCATCGCGGCCATGATCGTGTTCATCAACATGGCGGTCGACGTCGTTTACGCGTGGGTGAACCCGCGCATGAGAGGTTGAAGCAGTGAAAGCCGCCGGCACCAGCCCCACCGCCGCGATCGCGGCACCGATCGAAGAGCCCCTGGCCGCTCCTCTTTCGCCGCTCTCGGAATTCTGGCTCTTCTTCCGCCAGAACCGCGGGGCCGTGGGCGGCCTGGCGCTCATCGTCGCCTTCGTCGCCGTCGCCCTGCTCGCGCCCCTTCTCGCCCCGCATGACCCGACGGCCGTCTACCCGGAGGCCCTCCGGCTACCGACGTTCTGGCAGGAGGGCGGAAGCCTGCGCTTCCCTCTCGGCACCGACGACGTCGGCCGCGACCTGCTTTCGCGCCTGATCTACGGCGCGCGCATCTCGCTCGGAATCGGGTTCCTCGTCGTCCTGATCTCCGCCTCCATCGGCACCGTGCTCGGTCTCGTCGCGGGCTACTTCGGCGGCTGGGTCGACCAGCTCATCATGAGGCTCGTCGACATCCGCATGGCGCTCCCGAGCATCCTGCTCGCGATCGTCGTCGTCTCCGTGCTCGGGCCGAACCTCCTGAACACGATCCTCGCCGTCAGCACCGTCGCGCTTCCGAACTTCATCCGCCTGGTACGCGCGTCCGTGCTCGTGGAGAAGAGAAAGCAGTACGTGGTCGCGTCGGCCAGCTTCGGCGCGGGCCCGTGGCGCCAGATGTTCGTGAACATCCTCCCGAACTGCATGGCCCCGCTGATCGTCCAGGCCACGCTCGGCTTCAGCGACGGGATCCTGAACGCCGCGGCCCTCGGGTTCCTGGGCCTGGGCGCGCAGCCGCCCACGCCGGAGTGGGGCACGATGCTCGCCGACGCGCGGCCGTTCATCGAGAGCCAGCCCTGGATGGTCACCCTTCCCGGCCTGTGCATCCTGTTCTCCGTGCTGGGCTTCAACCTTCTGGGCGACGGCCTGCGCGACGCCCTCGATCCGAGGCTGAAGAAATGAGCCAGGCACTCCTCAGCGTCGAGAACCTGGCCGTCGAGTTCGCGACCTTGCGGGGTGACCTCCGCGCCATCGACGGCATCAGCTTCGACGTGAAGCCGGGCGAGACCGTTTCGCTGGTCGGCGAGTCGGGATGCGGGAAGAGCATCACGAGCCTGGCCATCATGGGCCTGCTGCCCGCGAACGGACGCGTGGCCTCGGGCCGCATCCTTTACGAGGGGCGCGACCTTCTCTCGATGCCCGAAGCCGAGAAGCTCAAGCTCCGCGGCGGCGACATCGCGATGATCTTCCAGGATCCCATGACGAGCCTGAACCCGAGCTTCACCGTGGGCTTCCAGCTCATGGAGACGCTCAAGACCCACGGAAAGCCCGGCCAGGACCTGAGCAAGAAGGCGCTCCTCGAGCAATCCGTGAAGCTCCTGCAGCAGGTCGGCATCCCCGAGCCGCGCATGAGGCTCGATGCTTACCCGCACCAGCTTTCGGGCGGGATGTCCCAGCGCGTGATGATCGCGATGGCGATCGCCTGCAAGCCGAAGATCCTGATC
>CAYZKI010000405.1:0-2479 GCA_964478745.1 uncultured Bacteriovoracaceae bacterium | reverse complement strand
CCGCAGGAACCCCGCTCCCTCGGTGATCCTCACCGAGGCCTCCGAGTCCTGGATGATCTTCAAGCTCGTCTACTTCATCGACGACTACGGGGCGCAGTACACCATCGGTGACCAAGTGCTGGCCGCCGCGATCGCGGAGCTGGACGGGGCCGATGTCCGGCTCGCGGCCCCGCGCCTCGACGTGACGACGCATGCTGCGTAGGCTTCTCGCGCTAGCGTGCCTGCTCGTTGCCTCGTGCTCATCGGCCCCCACGGGGAGCGACGCCGCCGAAGGCCTCCGCCTGAGATACATGATGCTCGAAGGGGAATCGAAGGCGCTGTTCATGGCCTTCTACTCGTGGCTCACTCCTCACCAGCGGCGCGCCTGGCTGGAAGGACAGCAGCTCGTGACTCGCGATCCCGAGCATCGCGCGGCAGCGCTCGGCCGCATCGCCGAGAACTATCCCGAAAGCGACCGCAAGGCGCTCCTTCCGCGAATGGAGGCCGCGCTCGACGAACCCCTGAAGCACCGTCCGAAGGCGCTGGAGATCGTCGTCAAGGACGAGGCCGGCAAGCAGAAGGTCGGCGCGGTTCTCGTCTACGAGAAGGGCCGGTCGGCCGAAGCCAAGGTCGAGGAGGGCCTGGCCCTCGAGCTTCAGCCCGAGCTGGGAAGGGTGAAGGGCAACGTCATCGAGATGGGCTGCGCCGCGACCGACGTCGTGCTTTACGCGAGGTTCCTCAACGCGTATTCGAGCTCGAAAGTGCTCAGCCCGCGAAAGAGAGTCTCCTCGCTCGACATCGCGACCGAAGGGGCATGGCGCGGAAAAGGGAACCCCCCGGGCGAACTGCAGCTTCGCCTGAAAGCCCGGTGCGAGGATGGTACGGCCAACGACGTCTCCTGCCTCTCCAGCTGGAAAGTGCTGACGGTGACCCCTGGAGACCTGCCCCTGCCGAAGATCGAGGGCTGCGGAAGACTCACGGGGGTCGTTTCAGGCGCGCAGGTCAGAATCGCCGCGAAGTACGGCCCTTCGATCGCGGAAAGCACGATCACGATTCCTTGAAACTCGAACGCGAATTGCACTCCGCAACGCGGCATGCGCGCAACCGGGTTCTCGGAACACCTGCCGCTGGCATGGATCGTGAAGTCTACTCGCCGCCCAGTTTTGAAGAAGTAAAACTGGCGAGAGGAGAAATATGGCACTACGCCGACATGATCGCTTGGATTTCGTCCGGACGACTTCCTGGGATTTCCTCAAGGACGCCACGGGCGCCAAACGCGGATACTTGACCAACATTTCCCAGAGCGGAGCCCTGCTCAAGACCATCGACCCGATCGCCCATCATCGGCCCATCAGGATGATGATCGAGGACAAGAACACGAACATCTGCATCGCTCTCGTCGGGCGCGCAGTGCGCTGCGAAAACAAGATCGAGGCGACGGATGACGGCGACGACGTCACCATCTACCGCTACGGAATCGAGTTCCAATTCCCGAGAATGCTCTCGAATCAGGACTTGGACTTGATCTTGGCGTTGTCGAGCAGGAACTTCACCGTGCGCTCCTGCCGCAGCCTGAACTCCAAGTCCTCGGCCCTTCCCGGGTTCTTGGCGTAGTATTCCTTCAGTTTCTCGGCGTCGACGTTCATCGATGTCGCCTGAGTCTTGACCTCTTGCTCGAGATCGTCGGCGGTGACGCTGATGTTTTCCTTGGTCGCGATCGCCTCGAGAACCAGGCTCGCGCGAACCTGTGACTCGGCGCGCTTGCGGAACTGGTCAAGCTCCTTGGTGAGCGCGTCGCGGATCAGGTCTTCGCCGGCGCCCTGCTGCTTCATCTGCTCCGCCCAGTCCTGGGCAAGAGCGCGGGTCTGGCTCTCGATGAGCACCTGAGGCACCTCGAACGTCGTCTTGGCGACGATCGCCTCGACCGCCGCCGCTCGAAGCTTCTGGTCCGCGTCGTTGGTGCGCTGTTTGAGGATGAACTCGTGGGCCTTCTTTTTCAGATCGGCGACGTTCTCGTAGCCTGCCTGCTTCGCGAACTCGTCATCGAGCTCCGGCAGCTTCTTTTCCTTGAGCTCGTTCACGGTCACGGTGAACTCGGCTTCTTTGCCCGCCACTTCGGCGCCGTGGTAGTCGGCGGGGAAGCTGATGCGGAAAGTCTTGGTCTCGCCCGAGCGCATTCCGACGAGGTTGTCCTCGAAGCCGTCGATCAGGGAGTTGGATCCCACTTCGATCACGCGGCTGCCCTTCATGTCGGCGCGCTCCTCGACCTTGCCGTCGGTGACGATGCCGCCGTGGAAGGCGATGTCGGCATAGTCGCCCTTCTTCACCGGGCGGGAAGTCGGCTTGCCGTCGGCTCCGGCCAGTCCGCTCGTCGCGGGAAGAAGCTCGGCATGGGACTCGAGCAGGTTGGTGACGACCGCATCGACGTCCTTGTCGGACACTTCGACCGCGTCACGGGTCAGCGACAGGCCCGTATAGTTCTTCACTTCGACTTCCGGCA
>CAYZKI010000404.1:689-2498 GCA_964478745.1 uncultured Bacteriovoracaceae bacterium | reverse complement strand
ACGGAGGCCGCGGGCAAGCTCATGATCGACGTTCGCACGGCGGTTTCCCTGACGGGAAGCCCGCTGGTTTCCGAGCTCGTGCGCAACACGAACTGGCGCTTCAAGGTGAAGCCCGCCTCGCTCGTGCTTTCGCGCCTCGCCACGAGCGACCTCGAGTGGACGGCGCCGGCCTCCGTCGACTTCATGCGCGTCTACCCGCGCGATGCATCGACCTTCCAGGGAGGGCTCTTCGCTTTCGATGCCGCGGGCAAGCCCGTGGGCGCGTCGGCGACGATGTTCGGCTACGGCGACAACGTGACCTATGCCCCCGGCATGGGCTCGCGTTTCGGGATGTTCGGAGGAAAGTACTACGGCGTCACTCTCGAGGGGACCGCCGCGGGCAGCCTGGTCCGGTACGTGACCGCGACCAAGAACGACAAGGCGGTCTCGAGCGCGGTCATCGAGCTCAAGCTCGACGTCTACGATGCCGGCTCGAGCCAGCTCTCGACCCCGCAGCCGATCACCGCGTGGAACATCGGAACGCAGAGGACTCTTGCGTGGAGGAACGTCATCGATCTCGCCAAGCCCGCGGGCCTGGCGGGCTCCTTCCCGGGCTCCGACTGGAGCTACGAGCTCGAGGTACCGTTCGCGATCGAGGAGTTCTCCCCGATGGGCGACGAGAACCTGACGTACCCGGTGACCGAGATCTGGTCCGGGAAGGCTCGTTTCCCGGTCCGCCTGAACGACTGATGCGGGAATTGAAACAGTTTGTAATCAGAATTCGAATATCCCTCCCTGGGCTACGGCGAGCCTGAGCGGTAAACTCGTGGTGCGCGGCTACGAAGCCGCGCGTCGCATCCGAGGAACGGTGCTCATGTACAACAGGCTATTGCTTACAGTCGTTTCCATCCTGGTCTTCCTGGCTCCCGAAACCGGCTACGTGTATTCCAACTGCCCATCGGGCAGTACGTGCACGACGGCCGGATTCTCGATCACGAACGGAACATGCTGCTGCATGGCTCCCGGCGCGGCGCGGATCGCGCAGATCTCGCCCTGCATGATCGGCTTCACGCCCGGGAACGCGCTCAGCTTCCCGACGAACGCCGCCTGCTTGAACTCGAACTGCCCCCGCTAGACCAGGTGACAGGCCACCTTGCGGCCCGAAACCTCGCGTAGGACGGGGGTTTCCTGCGAGCAGCGCGCGGTCGCGATCGGGCAGCGCTTGTGGAAGGCGCAGCCCGGCGGCGGATTGAGGGGCGAGGGCGGCTCGCCAGGGATCACCCGCTTTTCCGAGCCTTTGCGCCGCCGGATGTCCGGCGTGCTTCCGAGCAGCGCCTGCGTATAAGGATGCATCGGCTGGGAGAAGATGCTCGAGCGGCTGCCGTGCTCGACGGCCTTGCCGAGGTACATGACGAGCACGTCGTCGGCGAGATGCCTCACGACCGACAGGTCATGAGAGATGAAGATGTAGCTCAGCTCGTGGGCGTCCTGAAGATCGATGAGAAGGTTGATCACCTGCGCCTGGATGGAGACGTCGAGCGCGGAGATCGGCTCGTCGCAGATCAGGATCTCGGGCCTGAGCGCGAGCGCGCGCGCGATCCCGATTCGCTGGCGCTGCCCGCCGCTGAACATGTGCGGGTAGCGGTCCGCGAACTCGGGCCGCAGGCCCACCTGGGCCATGAGCTGGACGGCGCGGGCGCGGCACTCGTCCTTCGAGAGCTTCGTGTTGATGCGCAGGGGCTCGCTGATGATCTGCCATGCGCGTTTGCGCGGGTTGATCGAGCTGTAGGGATCCTGGAAGATCATCTGAATGCGCTGGTGCGCGCGGCG
>CAYZKI010000404.1:0-679 GCA_964478745.1 uncultured Bacteriovoracaceae bacterium | reverse complement strand
CTCGCCCGAAGTGGGCTTCTCGATGGCCATGAGCACCTTGGCGAGCGTGCTCTTTCCGCAGCCCGACTCTCCGACCACCGCGAGCGTCCTCTTGCGGGCAAGCTCGAAGCTCACGCCGTCGAGGGCTTTCACGTGCCTCACCGGCTGGAAGAGGCGCTTGATCGGATAGTGCTTGGCGAGGTCCTTGACCGTCAGCAGGCTCGGGGTCGTCATGTCCTGGCGCCTCCCCGCGCTCCGCTGATCGGCTTGAAGCAGCGGACCAGCCTTCCGTCCAGGCTTTCGAGGCCCGGAGTGCTTTGCCGGCAGCGGTCCTCGGCGAACGAGCAGCGCGGATTGAGCTGGTAGCCCGTGGGCCTGCGCAGCAGATCGGGAACGAGGCCGGGGATGCTGGAGAGCTTCGCCCGGTGCTCGGCCTCGGCCGCGTGAGTGGCGGGAAGCGAATCGAGGAGGCCGCGCGTATAAGGATGCGTCGGGCGATCGATGATCGCGCCTGTCTCGCCGCCTTCGACGATCTGGCCCGCGTACATGACCATCACCCGGTCGGCCATCTCGGCTACGACTCCCAGATCGTGGGTGATCAGGATCAGCGACATGCCGCTTTCGCGTTGAATGGATTTCAGAAGCTCGAGGATCTGCGCCTGGATCGTCACGTCGAGCGCGGTGGTCGGCTCGTCGGCGA
>CAYZKI010000403.1:0-2510 GCA_964478745.1 uncultured Bacteriovoracaceae bacterium | reverse complement strand
CGAACATCCTGATCCGCATGCGCGAGCTCGGCGTGCAGGCCGCTTCCGACACGGTCGGGGCCCAGGAACGCCAGTACCTCGACGTCGAGTTCAAGCAGCTCCTGGAGGAAATCGACCGCATCTCGAGCAGCACCGAGTACAACCGCGTGCCGCTCCTGAACGGGAACGCCACCTCCTTCGAGATCCAGGTCGGAACCCGGAATAATCCGATGGTCGACCGGATCAAGCTCTTCGAGTCGTCCGCCGCCGACATCAGCGTGGTGGCGCTCGGCCTGAACCTGACCGGCGTCGCCGACAAGCTCAGCGCCCAGAACAGCCTGGCCGCGATCGACAGCGCGCTCTCCAGCGTGACGTCCACGCGCGCGGAGTTCGGGGCCATGCAGAACCGGCTCCAGTCGGTCATCAACAACATCATGGTCAGCCGCGAGAACCTCGCGTCCGCCAACAGCCGCATCAGGGATGCGGACATCGCGGAAGAGACGAGCGAGCTGGCGAAGAACCAGATTCTCATGCAGTCGGGCATAGCGGTGCTCGGACAAGCGAACACGACGCTCAAGACTGCGCTGAACCTATTGGGAGGACCTGCGTAAACGATGAAGCAGGCATAGCTACGTAAAATTTCGTTCCCTAAGGCCAGGCGGTTGCCTGCCTTGTTTCCTGGTGAGCTGCGGCTTCGCGCCCGCTCGGGACCGGCCATGATGGACCGGGCTCGGGCGGGCGGGCCCGGCGATCGGAAACAGCCCGGGGCTCAAGTGCGGCGCGCACGATGAGTGCGCGCGCCAGAGCCCGCAAGGGCGGATGGGACATCGGTCTTCACGCGAGCAGGGTAGCTTGCGTGTGGGGTGCGACCTCACGGGGAAATGACTCCCCCGAGCCGCACCCGAATTGGGGGCTTCCCTCGGCGCCTGCGGATTGGCCGCAGTCGAGGAGGGAGTCCATGGATGGAAGTGAAACCATAAAACGGGCACGGATGCCCGCCGGCACGAAGGAACGCGCCGGGTTGCAAGGAGGATGACTATGTTGAAGGGAGGCTAGTATGGGTTTGCGCATAGCAACCAACACGACTGCGCTGAACGCGCAGAGGCAGATGGCTATTACTCGGTTGAACTTGGATAAATCGCTCGAGCGTTTGGCGTCAGGTAGCCGCATCAACCATGCGGGCGACGACGCCGCGGGACTTGCGATCTCTGAGAACTTGAAAGCTCAGATCCGAGGCATCCGGCAGGCCAAGAGAAACGCACTGGACGGCGTGTCGCTGATCCAGGTTTCCGAAGGGGGACTGAACGAGATTTCGAACATCCTCGTTCGCCTGCGTGAATTGGCGATCCAGGCCGCATCGGACACGATCGGCGACGTGGAAAGACAGTTCACGGACCGTGAGTATCAGTCGCTCAAGCAGGAAATCGACCGTATCGCGAACATCACACAGTTCAACGGTACGCCCCTGCTGAACGGCAAAGCCGGGATCTTCGAGATCCAGGTCGGTACCCACAACAATCCGATCCTCGACCGCGTGGTCTACAACGGCGAAAGATCGGATTCGACCCTCGACGCTCTGAAGCTGGGTGGTGAATCCACCGCGACCAAGCAAGGCGCACAGCTCAGCTTGGCCGTGATCGACGACGCACTGATCCGCGTGAACAGCATCCGTGCCGACCTCGGTGCGATGCAGAACCGGCTCCAGTCGACGATCAACAACCTGGCGATCAGCGACGAGAACCTGAGTGCTGCGAACAGCCGTATTCGCGACACGGACATGGCCGAGGAGACGAGCGAGCTCACGAAGCAGAACATCCTCATGCAGTCAGGCATCTCGGTCCTGGGTCAGGCGAACAACACCAGCTCCACGGCGCTCAAGCTGTTGGGCTGAGAATAGAAGAAAAGCAGGCTGAACGGTCATGATGGCAAGAAATGCGCGGCAGCCCGCACCTCCGGGGCCTCCCGATCTCGGCGAAATCCGAGCGAAGGGCCTCACTCCCGAGGAGCTCGAGGGGAGAGCCCCGAGGTGCAGACTGATCGGCTCAGCCTGAGTATCTGGGCAGTAGTAGTAGGCTAAAGAGCAGACGTGAAAACCCGTTGGAGCTGAAAATGAGCAAAAGCCTGATCGCTTCCGTGTAGGGCCCCGGCCAGAAGGATTTGGGCGGGGTCCTACATCGGAAAGCGGATACGGCCGAAGAGAAGTGAGGAAAGGAGGAGAGTTTAATGAGCACAAAAGCCGTGTTGATCATTGGCGGAAGCGGGTTCGTCGGAACTCACCTCGCGCTCCGGCTCCGGGACGAGTACCGGGTTTTCGCCACCTTCCAGAAGCATCCGATGCGGATGCCCGGAGTCACGTACCTGCCCATGGACATCGACAACCGGAACTGGATCAAGCGGGCGGTCTATACCGCCCGTCCGGACATCGTCGTTTACCTGGCTGGAAGCGGCGACGCGACCTGGTGCGAGGACCACAACAAGGAAGCCGAGCGCGTCCACACCGGCGGAGTGGCCACGGTCTCGCAGGCGGTCGA
>CAYZKI010000402.1:0-2525 GCA_964478745.1 uncultured Bacteriovoracaceae bacterium | reverse complement strand
GTACGCTCGTGGACCTCGCCCTCGCAGTCGGTGGCGACCGAGAGCTTCACGTCGCGCGAGACGACCCATTGGCCGTCCTTGCTGAGCCTGACATCGAGCTCGAAGCCGTCGAAGCCCTGCCTCAGGGCCTCCTCGAAGGCTTCCATCGAGTTCGAAGGGTAGATCGCCCAGCTGTTGAAAGGGGGGAAGTGCCCGACTCCGCGATGGCTCACGTAGCGGGTGTGGTCCGGAAGGCGCGCGCTGTGGTAGCGGAGCAGGAAGCTTCTCGCGCTCCCCGCCGGGAAGTCCGGGTGGTTGACGAGCGTCAGATAGAGGTTGCGCGCGTCGCCCGAGTCCGGGGCGGGGCCGAGGGCGGCGACGCCCTTGTACTCCTTGCGCCGTTTCTCGCCGTTCACGTTTTCCCACTTCACGTCGAACCAGACGAAGTAGGTCGATCCGTCGACGGCCTTCCGCGTCTCGAATTTCCCGAAGGAGGAGAACGCCGCGGCGGGGCCGACGACCACTTCACGCTTGTCGTCGCTGAGGTAGGAGCGCTCGAAGAAGTAGATGGCCTTGCCGAGGTACTTGTCGCCGATCTTCGAGGACGGCTTTCCGTCGCGAAGGGTGTGCACGATGTAGTAGCCGCGCTCGGGACGGATTTCCAGGGCGGCCTGGGCGGCCACCGAGGCGAGGGTGAAAGCAAGAACTGGCGCAAACGCTACTACCGCGGCTTTCATGGCGCGGGCCATAAAGCGAGCGCCATGCCACACTATTAAATAATAAAATCAATATCTTAAACCGATTTGCTCAAGCAGTTTCCTGTAAATTATTCAGGGTCTGTTTAAGGCTTGGACACGAGGGTTTTCGCCCCGCTTCTGCGGCGGAGGAACTCGCGGAACGAGGCGTTCAGGTCCGGCATCTCGCACAGGGTGGGCAGATAGCTTTCCACGCTCTTTCCGACGCTCAGCTGCAGCAGTTGCTCGAGGTCGCACTTCGACTGGATGAGCTCGGCGACCGCCGTGGACGCCTGGTAGTGGTACTTGGCGATGTCTCCGGCCTGGCGGCGGAACGGGTGCGCGAGGTCGCGGATATCGCGCGTGGAGGCGCGGGAGAGGATCCAGGCGTAGTCGAGTTTCAGCGCCTGCTTCGGCAGCGCGCCTTTCTGCCCGAAGTGGTTGGCGAGGCCCTCTTCGAGCCACTTCGGAACCGACTTCCTGAACTTCTGCTGAAGCATCACGTGCACGAGCTCGTGCCCGAGGATCCGGTCGAGGTTGCCGGGACTCACGCCGGGACTGAGATGCACTGACTGATCCGAAGGACGGGTGAAAGCCATGACCGTGACGTCGGCGGACTTGTAGCCATGACCCTGGTTGAAGCGCGGCTGGTCGTCGTAGAAGACGATCTGGATCTTCCGGAGGTTCCACTCGAGGTGCCTCTCGATCCGCGCGACGGTCTTCTCGATCGAGCGCGCGGTCACCCAGGCGGGCGGGTCCACCGTGGAGAACGCGTTGCCCGCGACGGCCTCTTGCGCGAAAGCGGCGGAGGGCGCAGCCGACTGCAGCGCCAGGCCGAGGCCCGCGACGACCCGGAGACCCGTCCTCGGAGCCGGGGGCCTCAGCCCCTTCCGCCCGAACAGGACGGCGAGCAGGACGATGCACGAAACGGCGAAGCACAGCGGGCCGAACCAGTCGCCCCAGGCCTTGAAGAGCGTGGGCATGGGCTCGATGATCGGAACGCGCGCGTTGACGATCTCCTGCGTGAAGATCCCGCTGGAGTTGGTGATCTCGCCGTCGGGCATGATCAGCGCCGAGATTCCCGTGTTGGTGGCGCGGAAAATGGGTATCCGGTTCTCGACGCTCCTGAAGGTGGTCAGAGCCAGGTGAAGCTGGGGCTCGCCCCACGGCCCGAACCACGAGTCGTTGGTGATGTTCAGGATCATCTGGCTTCCCTTGCGCGTGGCCTCGACGACGAAGCTCGGGAAGAGCACTTCGTAGCAGATCACCGGCCCGACGAGGAGCTCGCCCGAGGCCGTGGGGATGCGCTGGATGTCGGGGCCCACCCCGCGCCCGAAATTCCCCACCTGAGGGAAGGCGTCCCGCAGCACCTTGAACTGGGCGGCGCCCGGGATGTATTCGCCGAAAAGCAGAAGGATGTTCTTGCGGTAGACTTGAAGATCGCTGTTGAAGCCGACCCCGGTGGGCGTCGGCGTCAGCAGGAAGAACGCGTTGTAGTCCTTGCCGTCAGCCGTGTCGTATCCCCCGAAAAGAAGCGGCGTATTGACGGAACGGACGAACTGCTCGAGCCTCTGGTCGCGAGAGAGCTCCTCGGCCGTGATCGGATTGCGGAAAGTCGAGGGGTACGACGTCTCCGGCCAGACCAGGAACTCGGGCTTGGGCGTGAGCGCGAGCGCCTGCTCGGACATCGTCACGTAGCGGTGGATGATGGTATTGGCGGCGCCGCGCACCCCGCGCTCGGCCGCCACCTTCTCGAAGTCGCCGATGTTCGCCTGGATCATGGCGCCCTGGACGTGCCGCGGAGCCGAGGCG
>CAYZKI010000401.1:0-2531 GCA_964478745.1 uncultured Bacteriovoracaceae bacterium | reverse complement strand
TCACGGCGAGCACGACGTGCTTCACGCCGGCGTTTTCGAGCCGGGCCAGCACGTAGTCGAGGAACGGCCGGCCCGCGACCTCGGCCATCGGCTTCGGACGATCGGCCACGCGCGACTTCAGTCGCGTTCCCATGCCGCCTGCTAGAACGACTGCTTCCATCGGAGATTGACCTTTACCGTCACGAGGTACCGTTTTATGACTGGAAAAACCACAGTGAAAACCGATGTGCTCATCATTGGCGGCGGGATCATGGGCATGGCCATGGCCAGAAGGCTCAAGGAGCTCCAGCCGCATCGCAAGATCGACCTGATCGAGAAGGAGTCGGAGGTCGGCCAACACGCGTCCAGCCGCAACAGCGGCGTGCTTCACGCGGGCTTCTACTATTCCGCCGACAGCCTCAAGGCCCGCCTGACCGCGACGGGGAACGCCAAGCTTCGCGAATTCTGCGCGGAAAAGCGCATTCCCATCAACGATTGCGGAAAGCTCGTCGTGGCACGGAACGACTTCGAGGCCGAGCGCCTCGTCGAGCTCGAGCGTCGCGGGAAGGTGAACGGAAGCACGGTGAATCTCATCTCGGAGGCCGAGGCGCAGAGGCTCGACCCGAACGTGCGGACTCACAAGCACGCCCTCTTCTCGCCAAAAACAGGGACCACGGACCCGGCGGCCGTCTGTGCCGCGATGCGCGCGGATATCGAGGCGCGCGGGGTGAAGGTCCATCTGGGAACGCGCTATCTGAAGCGTGTTCAGGGAAACCGGGTGGCGACCTCCGCGGGAGAGTTCGAGCCCGAGCTTCTGATCAACTGCGCCGGCCTGTACGCGGACAAGATCGCTCGGGAATTCGGCAAGAGCCAGAAGTACACGATCGTGCCCTTCCGGGGCCGATACCTCGAGTACAAGGGAGATTCCACCGCGCTCAGGACGAACGTCTATCCCGTGCCGGACCTCCGGAACCCGTTCCTTGGCGTGCATTTCACCAAGAAGACCGACGGAACCCTGAAGATCGGCCCGACGGCCACCCCTTCGCTGTGGCGCGAGCATTACGGCGGTTTCGAGCGCTTCAAGCTCGGTGAGTTCCTCGAGGTCGCCTGGATCCAGTCGCGGATGTTCTGGTCGAACTCGCACTCCTTCCGGCAGCTCGCCTGGGAGGAGATCAAGAAATACAACCGGGCTTACCTGATCCGCTCGGCGCTCGCGCTCCTCAGAGGCGGAGTCGAAGCCTCGGGTTTCGGAAAATACGGCAAATCGGGCATCCGGGCCCAGCTCGTCGACAAAGAAACCCTGCAGCTCGTTCAAGATTTTGTTGTCGAAAAAGACCGGGAAAGCTTACACGTTCTGAACGCGGTTTCCCCTGGGTTTACCTGTTCTTTGGCCTTCGCTGATTACGTGATTCAGGAGCACGGTCTATGATCATTTCGAGAACGCCGGTCCGCCTGTCCTTCTTCGGCGGCGGCACCGATTACCCGACCTACTTCCGCCGGAAGAAGGGGGCCGTTCTCGGAACCACGATCGATAAGTACATTTACGTCACGATCAACCAGGGCTCGCCGTTCTTCGAGCACAAGATCCGCGTCAGCTATTCCAAGGCCGAGCTCGTGAACCGGGTCGAGGAGATCCAGCATCCGAGCGTGCGCGAGACGCTGAAGTTCCTCGAGATGGACGGCCATCTCGACATCCACATCTTCGCCGACCTTCCCGCGAAGACGGGCCTCGGCTCTTCATCCACGTTCACCGTCGGCTTCCTGAACGCGTGTTACGCCTATCGGGGCATCTTCGCGGGCAAGGAGAGGCTTGCCAACGAGGCGATCCACATCGAGCAGGAGCGCCTGCACGAGAACGTCGGCGTCCAGGACCAGACCCACGCGGCCCATGGTGGCTTGAACATCATCCGCATGGACGCGAACGGCATCGCGGTCACTCCGGTCGTCATCTCGCGCGACAACCGCGCCTGCCTCGAGGAGAGCCTCATGCTCTTCTACACGGGCATCACGCGTTTCGCCTCCGACCTCGTGAAGGAGCAGATCGAGAACACGGCGTCGCTCGCCCTCGATGACTATCTCGAGCTGATGTACGCGCAGGTGGACGAGGGGCAGCGGATCCTGAGCAGCTACTCGGGCGACGAGATGCTCGAGCGCTTCGGGAAGCTCCTGCACGAGGGCTGGGAGCTGAAAAAGCGCCTCTCGCGCCAGATCACCACGACCCAGATCGACCAGTACTATCAGGCGGCCCTTCGCGCGGGCGCCGTCGGCGGCAAGGTGGGCGGAGCGGGCGGCGGCGGCTTCCTGATGCTCGTCGTGAAGCCCGAAAAGCAGGCCGAAGTCCGAAGGGCCCTGAAAGACCTTCTCGAAGTCCAGTTCGGCTTCGATTCGCACGGCACGTCCGTGATCTACTCTTACGAGCCGCCCCAGTACCGGGGCGCGATGAAGCCCGCGCTTCTCGGAGAAAAGCTATGAGCAACAAATTGACGTTTCTGGTGACCGGCGGGGCCGGCTACCTGGGTTCCAATCTGGTTCCGACGCTCCTCGAGCAGGGG
>CAYZKI010000400.1:0-2556 GCA_964478745.1 uncultured Bacteriovoracaceae bacterium | reverse complement strand
TCGTAACGAGGCTCGAAATGCACGAAGTTGATGCCGAGCTCGCGCCGCACGGCGAGCTCCTCGATGTACGCATCGACGGCCTCGGGATGCGAGTCGCGGCGCTCGAGCGCCTGGTGGGCGAGCCACGTCGGGGAGATCTGGCCGTAGTGCAGGTAGACGCTCATGCGCGAGACATCGTCGGTCTCGGGCTTGCTCCGGTTCTCGAGGTAGCGTCCCAGCGGCTTGCCGAGGAAGCTCCTGAACCTCCTCTTTCCCTCGCTCGTCCCGCCGCGGAAGAACGCGGGCACGGGGGGCACGCGGGTATCGACCTCCAGGCGCGAGAGGGCGCGCGCGGGGTCCGAGACGTCGAAGGCGCGCGTGAGCCTGAGCCCCGCGCCCGGGCACGAGGCGCTGAAGCGGGGATCTGGCTTGACGAACTTCGCGAGCGCGCGCTGGATCTTCGGGCGGATGGTGCGCGCGGCGAACTCGCGGCGGTCGCTCGCGTACTCGACGGGCACGATCACGTCCCCTTCGACCTGGAAGCAGGCCGCGCCCGCCTCCCGCGCGATCCGCTCTCGCCAGTGTTTCTGGTGCCGCAGATAGGCGCGATCGCAGACCACGGCGACGGCGTTCCCGGAGTGCCGAAGGGCGACCTCGTCCGGGCGGCCGCGCTCCACGTGAAAGCGGATGCCGCGCTTCTCGAGCGCCGCGGCGGCGTCGGCCAGGCCTTCCAGCAGGAAGTGGAAGTGCCGGGCGTTCGCGTCGGGATACTTCTCGTAAAGCCCGAACACGACCAGCGGGGGCACTCCGCGCTCGTTGGCCAGGTGGATGGCATACTCGAGAGCGGGGTTGTCCTCCGCGCGCTGCGAGGCCTGCATCCAATAGAGGACGTGCGAGCCGCGCGGGCGCTCCGCCGCGGCGTTCAGGCGGCGCACGCGCTCGCGCGCGATCCCCGGAACCTCGGGGGGAGCCTCAAGCGGGAAGGCGAACGACTGCGATTTCGGATCAGGAGCCCGGGGCATGCGAGCTCAGCGTAGCGCGAGTTCGCATTCGTTGCAGCAGGGCAATCGCGCCGGCGAACGCCATGCCGATGATCAGACCCTTCAGAAGATCGGTCGCCAGGATCGCTCCCGCCGTGGCCACCCAGATCAGGGCCTCGGAGCGGTGGGTCCTTGCCGCCTCCAGGAACTTGGGAATCTGCAGCAGCTTGAAGCCGGTGAGGATCAGCACCGCCGCGAGCGCGGTCAGCGGGATCTTCTCCAGTACCGACGGCAGCAGCGCGACGAAGGCGAGGATCCACGCGCCGTGAAGGATCGTGGACCATCGCGAGCGCGCGCCCGAGTCGACGTTGGCCGCGCTCCTGACCATGACGGCCGTGATCGGGATCCCGCCGGCCACTCCGGCGATCGTGTTGCCGACACCCTGGGCGACGAGCTCGCGGTTCAGGTTCAGAGGCACCTTCGCGGCCTCGGGCGAGTAGGTCGCGACCGCCCGGGCGGTCAGGAGCGACTCGGCGCTGGCCACGAAGGCCAGGCCTGCCGCGGCCAGCGTGAGGTCGAACCACGGAGCGTTCGCCAGGGCGGCCCGCAGTGACGAAAGGTTCTCCGTCACCACCGGCGCGAACGCGCTCAGCTCGACCCGAGGCATCAGGTAGGAAAGGCTGGCGAGCGTGGCGATGACCACCGCGGGAAGCGCCGCCGGGATCAGGGCGATGAAGGCCGCAGGCCCCGACTTCGAGCGCTTGGCGAGCTGGCGCCACGCGAGCTCGACCGCGATGCCGAGCAGGCCGCAGGCCAGCACGGGCGCGATCCAGGCGCCGCCTTCGGGCGAAGCGATCGAGCGCCCGACCGACTCGTCGAGCGAGAGGATCGCCGCAACGGGCGACTTCGGGATGGGCTGGCCCATCAGGACGTGGAGCTGGCCCAGCATGATGATCAGGCCGATCGCGGAGAGCGTTCCCTCGAGCACGGGCTTCGGGATCCACGAGATGGCCCGGCCCCAGCCGAGGGCGCCGAGGCTGACCTGTATGACGCCCGCGATGATCGTGATGATCGCGAGGCCCGTGATCCCGTGCTGCTGGATGAGCTGGAAGACGAGCGCGCTCAGCCCCGCCGCGGGACCCGAGACCGTGAGCGGCGCGCCGGAGAGCGCGCCGACCACCAGCCCGCCGACGATGGCGCTGATGAGTCCGGAGGCGAGCGAGCCGCCGGACGCGAGCGCGATCCCGAGCGAAAGCGGGAGCGCCACGACGAAGACGACGAGGCTGGCGAGCAGGTCGCGCCGTTGCATCTGGATCCTCATCGTTCAGCCCACCTTCTCCGCCTGGGCGGCGAGCTCACGGAGCCTCGGGCACGAGACCAGGTCGGGATGGTTCCTCCTGAGCGCCGAGAAATCGAAATGGACCCTTCCGGTCTCGATCTCGAAGTGCGCCTGGACGACGGCGAACTTCCCCTGCGAGGCCAGGCGCGAAAGGATCGGGCTGCGGGTGAGAAGCGTGTTCGAGGAGCGCTTCACGTTCTCGAGCATCACCTTCTGGGCGAGGTGCGCGGGCGAAAGCCCGTCGTCCGGATCGGACCG
>CAYZKI010000399.1:1943-2593 GCA_964478745.1 uncultured Bacteriovoracaceae bacterium | reverse complement strand
GTCGCCGGTCGTGCCGTCGGGCTTCGCCTTGAAGATGTCGAAGTGCTCGCCCTTCGAAACGCCGGCGTCGTGGCCCTTGTCGATGCGGACGGCGTTCAGGCGATCGTTCATCCGCACGACGCGCGCGTCGAGGCTGTAGGACTGGAATCCACGCGGCAAGTCGCCCGCGCGGCTCGCGTTCTGAGGGACGAGCTCGGGGCTTTCGGCCGCGGGCTGCGCATCCGAGCCCGGACGAAGCACGATGCCGCCGCCCACGGTGAAGGCCCGCGGCGCGTTCGTGCCCGCGAGCGTCTGCTCGGCGGAAACCAGGAACGAAAGCTCCGATGCGCTCTGGAAGCCGACCTGTCCGCGGATCGAGAGAAGGCTAGGGTTGATGGCTCCCGACATGAAGCTCCCGCCCGTGCCTCCGCCGGCCGTGCCCGAAAGGACTGTATTGAAAGTGCGCTCGTCGTTCTTCAGGGACTGGAGCCCCAGGAAGCCCAGGCTTACGACGACGCCTTCGCCCCGGGGAGTGTACGAACCGATCACCGACCAGGGCACCGCGGCCGAGTAGCCTTCGCTTCGGAACGTGTACCCGAGTCCGCCGGTCAGGTTGAAGCCCCGGTAGCCCGACTCGGACTCGATGGGCAGGTTCACGAAGCCGCCCGTCG
>CAYZKI010000399.1:0-1933 GCA_964478745.1 uncultured Bacteriovoracaceae bacterium | reverse complement strand
CCCGTCGTGATGTCGAGGCTCCCGTCGCCGAGGTAAGGCGTGTTGTTCAGGGCGGCCGAGGCGTTGCTGTAGACGGCGAAGTCCATCTGGACCTGCGCGTCGACGGAGATGCCCCCGCGAGTCTTCACGAGACGCGCGTTGGCTCCGATCGTCTGATCGGAAAAGCCGAAGGCGGTGGCGCTCAGCGAAGTCGTTCCCAGGTTGATGTAGGCCCAGCTCGCTCTCCCGAAGAGCGTCACGCGCTCGGTGAGCCCGTACTGGACGCCGATGTCGAGCTGAACCCGCGTGTAATTCTCGAGGCCTACGGGCGCGAGCGCCGTGCCGTTCAGGTCGTAGTTCGCAGTGGTTGAAAGGTAGCGGAGGTCCGAATGGAGCTTCCAGCTTTTCGCCCCTTCCTGGCGGTCTTCCCAGGCATGGAGATAGAAGTCGGCGCGTGCCTGGCTTCCGGCCAGGGCAAAAACCAGGAGTCCTGCGGAAATCCAGAGGAGTGTTCGGTTGCCGCAATGCGCTGTTTTGGCCATTTTCTTACAGATTGCCATAGCTTGTTAGGCCCTCCCAGATTATTTTCGGGGACTTCAAAGCCAGTAGGCAAGCCAGAAGGCAATAACCCAAAAGGGGACCTCGCTGATGAGTCTGTATCAGGAAGCGCTCGAGTACCATTCGCGCGGGCGCAAAGGGAAAATCGAAGTCATTCCGTCCAAGCCGGTAGCCACCCAGCAGGACCTTTCCCTGGCGTACTCCCCGGGCGTCGCCGAACCCTGCCGCATGATCGCAGAGAAGCCCGAGCTCGCTTACGAGTACACGGCCAAGGGAAACCTTGTCGCGGTGCTCTCAAACGGGACGGCGGTTCTGGGCATCGGTGACATCGGAGCCCTGGCCTCCAAGCCGGTCATGGAAGGGAAGGGCGTCCTTTTCAAGAAGTTCGCCGACATCGACGTCTTCGACATCGAGATCAACGCCAAGGACCCCAATGACGTCATCCGGGCCTGCGAGATGCTCGAGCCGACCTTCGGGGGCATCAACCTGGAGGACATCAAGGCGCCCGAGTGCTTCTACATCGAGGAAGAGCTCAAGAAGCGCCTCAAGATCCCGGTCTTCCACGACGACCAGCACGGCACGGCCGTCATCTCGGGTGCCGCGTTCCTGAACGCGCTCGAGATCATCGGCAAGGACATCACCAAGGTGCGCGTCGTGTTCAGCGGCGGCGGCGCCGCGGGCATCGCCTGCGCCGAGCTCTACCTGAACCTCGGCGTGAAGCGCGAGAACATCGTCATGTGCGACTCCAAGGGGGTCATCTACAAGGGCCGCAAGGAGGGCATGAACCCTTATAAGGAGCGCTTCGCCGTCGAGACCGACAAGCGCACCATCGCACAGGCGCTCGAGAACGCGGACGCGTTCATCGGCGTTTCCGTCAAGGACGGGATCAGCTCGGACATGATCAGGAAGATGGCGAAGGATCCGATCATCTTCGCCATGGCCAATCCGGATCCGGAGATCCTTCCCGAGGAGGCCCTGAAGGTGCGCCCCGACGCGATCATGGCGACCGGCCGCTCCGACTATCCGAACCAGGTGAACAACGTCCTGGGCTTCCCGTTCATCTTCCGCGGCGCGCTCGACACGATGTCGACGGCGATCAACGAGGAGATGAAGATGGCGGCCGTACGCGCGCTCGCACTTCTCGCCAAGCAGGACGTGCCTGAAAGCGTGTCCCGCGCCTATGGCGGAACGCAGTTCAAGTTCGGCCGCGATTACCTGATCCCGAAGCCGTTCGATCGCCGCGTTCTCCTGTTCGTCGCCCCGGCCGTGGCCGAGGCCGCGATGAAGTCGGGCGTCGCGAAGAAGAAGCTCGACATCAACCTGTACCGCGAGCAGCTCGAGACGCTGCTGGGCTCCACGTACACTGTCATGCGCGGCATTAAGCGCCGCGTGAAGA
>CAYZKI010000398.1:1871-2596 GCA_964478745.1 uncultured Bacteriovoracaceae bacterium | reverse complement strand
GGCTCCGGGCGAGCCTTCCTATTGCGTCTATTCCAACCTTTCCAAGAAGGAGATCCCGTACGCCCGCAAGGGGCTCGAGCGTCAGCACCTGTACCAGTTCGGCGGCGTGACGCTGGCCGGCCTCGCCGTCGGGAACTCCGACGCCGAGGCCACGCGCGCCATGTCCCAGGACTTCTCGGGCGTCACCGCGCAGAAGAACTTCTGCACCTGGTACTTCAACAGCGGGAACGACGACGCCGAGGAATGGTTCAGCCACTACCACGTCGACAGGCCCGGCAGCGACCCGGCAAAAGCTGCCGCGTACTACCGCTCCAAGCTGAGCGGCATCTTCGCCTCGAACCCCATCAACATCGTCAGCTGCGCGCGCGACGAAGGCTACGTGGCCCTGGGCTGCGACGGCCAGCGCCACCGCGGCCCGACCGTCTTCGGCATGCTGCTCGCGTACAGCGGCTGCAGGCCCGAGCACGCGGCCGAGATCGTGAACTACGTCTGGGGCCTGAACGGGGTGCCCGAGGCTTCGCGTCTCGCCGTGATCCGCGAAGGCTACAAGATGGGCCAGGAGAACCCCGAGGCGAGCGCGACGCTTCGCGCGCTCTTCTCGCAGTGACGACCGGGCGCTGATCCCGTCGAGCTACGATCCCGCGTCGAGGAGCCTCTTCAGGCGCGCGGGATCGGGCTCGACGATCAGCGTCTTGTTGTGCGTGTAAGAGGCCTCCGTCGAGTCG
>CAYZKI010000398.1:0-1861 GCA_964478745.1 uncultured Bacteriovoracaceae bacterium | reverse complement strand
TCACGTATTTCTTGAAAGTGTAGTCGACCTCGGTCTTCCCCCAGCTCTGGCCGCCGCTGTAGAAAATGCACAGCGCGGCGGCGTCGAGCAGCGTCTCGAGCGGTACCGACTTCCCGCTGGGGACGGGGATGAGCACGTGCGCGCCGGGCCTTCCCCGGACGTGCATCCACATATCGTTCCCGCGCGCGTGCTTGAAGGTCAATTCCAGGTTCTCGTCGCGGCTCTTGCCGACCCAGATCCTCAGGCCGTCCTTCGAGACGAACGCCCGCCCCAGCCAGCCGCCGCCGACCGACTTCCGTTTGCCCTCGGCCTTCGTCGCGGGCGCGGCCGCCCAATCGCCTTCGGCCGGCCGCTCGGCGAGCACTCGCTCCAGCCGCGCGATCGTCTCGTCGAAGGTCGCCACGCGCGAGAGCGCCTGCTCCCTGCGGGAGCCCTTCCTGCGCGCCATGTGGAAGAACCGCTCCACCTGCGCCTGAGGGGTCAGCTTGCGGTCGCAGGGGACGCGAAGCGTTCCTCCGCTCTCGTAGTCGGTGAGCGCGCGCGCGCCGTCCGCGCCGATCGGCGGTACGTCGTGGAGATTGGCTTTCAGAAGCTCGCCGTACTTCTGCCAGTCGGCCTCGGCCGACGCTTCCGCGGCGGCGACCTCGCTTTGCCTTCGGCGCTCGCGCGCGTGCTTGAGGGCGTGGCGGACCTCTTTCTCGAGCGCCGCCCAGCGAAGATCGAAGGCCTCGCGGTCCAGCGCCGCCTCGACCGCCTTGAGATACGCCGGAGGCGAGGCGACGAGCTCGTGCCGGATCTCGAGATCATCAGGCGCCTTCGCGCCGTCGGGCGCGGTGAATCTCGTCTCGTCGCGCGCCGAGACGCGGCTTCTCGAGAGCACGTCGCCGTTCTCTCGGATGAGGATCGCCTCCGGCGCAGCCGGGATCAGCCAGAGCACCAGGCCCAGCTTCTCCTCGGCCTTGAACCAGAGCACGCACGCGCGCTCGCGGGGATAGGCGGAGAGGTCCAGGAACTTGGCGCCCTTGAGATGCTTGCCGAGCGACAGGTCGAACGCGGAGCGCGACCCGGCCTCGGCCGCGCGCGGTCCCTTGCCCGGGATCAGGACTATATAAGGATGTCGCGGCCGGGCGCTGAACACGACCGAAACCTCGCGTTTCCTTCCCACCAGGCGCAGGGACCACTCGGACTTGATGAATCCGCCGGGAAAGCGCTCGCGCGCGGGCACGATCACCCGCTCGAGGTGAAGCCCCTGCGCGCCGGCTTCCGCGAGCTCCTCCCGGTAGCCCTCGACCAGGGTCTTGAGCTCCTTCCAGTTGAGGGTGGGCCACTTCGGAGTGGTGCTGGGCGGCTTGCCGCTGAGTTTCTGGCGGGACACGTACGTAAGATATGCTAGGGTGCGCCGCATGGCTACCCAGCAAAAGATCTGGAAACTCCGCTCCGGAGCGGACCGCCGCTTCCGCGCGGGACATCCGTGGGTCTATTCGAACGAGCTGGCGGAAAGCCCGAAGGGCATCGAGCCGGGGGAGCCGGTAGAGCTTCAGGACGCGGGCGGGAAGTTCCTCGCTCGCGGTTACGGCAACCCCGCGAGCCTCATCGCGTTCCGTGCGCTGACACGCGATCCGGCCATCGAGCACCCGACCTCGGGCGCGGCCGTACTGCGGACGCTGCTCGACGCGGGCCGCGTCCGCGCGCAGGCCGGGCTCGGCGAGCTGAGCTACCGTCTCTGCTTCGGCGAGGCCGATTCGCTGCCGGGGCTCGTGATCGACCGCTACCGTACGCGCAATGGCCAGGTTTTCGTTGTCCAGGCGCACACCGCGGGCGCGCAGGCCATGCTGGGCTCGCTCCCGGAGACGCTCAAGGA
>CAYZKI010000397.1:233-2601 GCA_964478745.1 uncultured Bacteriovoracaceae bacterium | reverse complement strand
GTCCAGGAGCGCGACATCGCGATCGACCGGCCGAAGAGCGCGCAGGAAGCCGCCGCCCTGGTGGAAGCCGCCGAGAGGAGCTGGGTACCCGGCCAGACGCTCGACGATATCGAGCGCAACGTGATTCTGACGGCGCTCGAGTACCACCATGGCAATCGCACGCATACGGCGAAGGCCCTGGGCATCTCGATCCGCACGCTTCGGAACAAGCTCGCGGATTATCGCAGGCTCGGCCTGCAAGTCTAGGCACCGAGTTCTGCCGGGGATAGGCAAACCCTTCCGCTTGTCCCCGGCATTCTCTGCCGATGTTGAAAAAAGTTTTCCGGGACTAAACTAGTACGAACTATGGCCGATAAGAGCGGTTTCGATCCCATCATTGGCGCGCTGAACACGTCTCTCAACCTGAGACTGATGAACCAGAACGTGATCAGCAGCAACATCGCGAACGCGGACACGCCTGGCTACAAGTCCAAGGCGATGGAGTTCGAGTCCGTCCTGCGCGACGTGCTCAATCCGAATCCGAACGTCGTCGAAGGCCGCCGCCTGACGGGCACCGAGCCCGTCGAGCCTGAAATTTACGAGGATCCCAACACGGGCGTCGAGTCGCTCGACGGGAACACCGTCGACCGCGCCGACCAGATGGCCAAGCTCGCCGAGAACCAGATTCTCTACGATTCTTCGGTCGAGATGCTGAAGAAGAAGCTCGGCATGCTGAAATACGCGATTTCCGAAGGCGGAGGTAATCATTAATGGACTTCTTTTCTTCGATGCGACTGAGCGCGAGCGGGCTTGACGCTCAGGTCAAGCGGCTGAACACGATCTCGAGCAACCTCGCGAACGCGGAGACGGCCGGATACAAGCGCAAGGATCCGGTGCTCCAGGCCCAGACGGACCGCGAGGAGTTCGGCGAGATCCTGGCCAACGAGATGGACGAGAACGTCCAGGGCGTCCAGGTGGTGGAGATCGCCGAGGACGCGCGCCCCCTGCGCATGATCTACAACCCGGGGCACCCGCAGGCGAACGCGGACGGCTACGTCGCGATGCCGAACGTGAATCCCGTGGAGGAGACGGCGAACATGATCTCCGCCCAGCGCTCCTACGAGGCGAACATCACGGCCATGGGCGCGGCCAAGCAGATGGCGCAAAAAGCGCTCGAGATCGGAAGGTAATCTAGATGGCCAACATCGAAGATCTGAGACTCGAGGGGCTGAGCGGCAAGTTCAACGTGCCCGGCCTGGGCGGCGACGTCGGTGGCGCGGGCCCCGGCGGGCGCGTCTTCACGGACGCCGAGATCCTCCAGGAGGCCAAGCGCCAGGGACTCGAGGTCCCGAACACGCGCGACGTGGCGACGACCTTCTCCGACGTTCTCAGGCAATCGGTCGAGAAGGTGAACGAATACCAGCACCAGGCCGACTCCGCGATCAAGGAGCTCGTGGCCGGTCGCTCGAAGAACATTCATGAGACCATGCTCGCGATCGAGCGCGCGGACACTTCCCTGAAGCTGATGATGCAGGTCCGCAACAAGATGCTCGACGCGTACAAGGAAATCATGAGGATGCAGGTCTAGTTTTCAGGCCTGGGGGGCTAGCTGAGTGAACGAATATTTGAAAAAAGTCTTCACGCAGGTCGGCGAGTTCCTGAAAACTCTCTCGCCCGCGAAGAAAGTGGCGATGGGGGTCACCTCCGTCATGATCGTGGCCGGCATGATCGGCCTGTTCATGTGGGCGGGTAAGAGCACCTTCGCCACTCTCATGACCAACCTGAGCCCCGAGGATTCCGCCAACGTGGTGCGGGTGCTCCGGGAAAAGCGCATCCCGTACACGATGGATGCATCGGGCCGGAACATCTCGGTCCCTCCCGAGAGCGTGGACCTCCTGCGCATGGAGCTCGCCATGGGCGGGCTTCCCCAGAGCAGCACGGTAGGCTACGAGGTTTTCGACAAGCAATCGCTCGGGACGACCACCTTCGTCCAGAAGCTCAACCAGAAGCGCGCGCTCGAGGGCGAGCTGATGCGCACGATCGGCAGCGTGCAGGGAGTCCGCCGCTCGCGCGTTCACCTGGCCATCCCGCAGAAGAGCACCTTCGTCGAGGACCAGAAGAAGCCGACGGCCTCCGTGGTTCTCGACCTCGAGCCCGGCATCCAGCTCAACGAGAAGCAGATCTTCGGCATCGGGAACATGGTGTCCCGGGCGGTCGAGGGCATGGAGCTCGCGGACGTCGTGATCACCGACTCGCAGGGCAAGGTGCTTTCCAAGAACCCGAGCGATCCGCTGGCCGCGGCGACGGCCACGCAGCTCGATTTCCAGCGCAAGATCGAGACCGAGTCGGAGAAGAAGATCGAGGAGATGCTCTCGCGCGTGGTGGGCGA
>CAYZKI010000397.1:0-223 GCA_964478745.1 uncultured Bacteriovoracaceae bacterium | reverse complement strand
TCGAGAAGCGCAACGACCAGATGAACATGACCCGCCCCGGGCCGTCGGGCCCGGCCGGAGCGGTCGCGAACCAGGCCGGCACGCCTCCGGTCGACAACCAGGTCAAGAACGATACGGTCAAGTCGAACGAGGTCACCACCTACGAGATCCCGCAGACCGTCCGCCGCGTCGTCCACCCGACCGGCCGCGTGAAGAGGCTCTCGGTGGCCGTCATGGTCGACGG
>CAYZKI010000396.1:0-2608 GCA_964478745.1 uncultured Bacteriovoracaceae bacterium | reverse complement strand
CAAGGAAGGCGTCGCCAAGGCTCAAGCCGAAGAGTGGAAGAAGAAGCTCGAAGCTGAAGGAGCTAAGGTCGAGATTAAGTGATCGCTTCTCGTTCGCTTTCTCTTTACCTCGCTTAGAAGACCGCCCTATGCCGCCCTTTCGACCGATTGCCCGGTCGGGGGGTGGCGTAGGCGCGGCGTTTTGCGTTTTGTTTCAGGCATCTTGGTTTCGGGCCCCCGCTTAGCCCGTAAAAAGGAGCACGCATGGCTTCTCTGTTTTCGGAAAACCGCCGCGTCCGCAAGGACTTCTCGAAGATCGCTTCACCGGTGGAGATTCCGAACCTCATCGAACTGCAGCGCAAGTCCTACGAAAAATTCCTGCAGGCCGATGTTCCTCCGCACAAGCGCGAGAACTCGGGTCTGCAAGCCGTGTTCAAATCGGTATTTCCGATCGAGGACTTCAACCGTACCGCATCTTTGGAGTTCGAGAGCTACACCCTCGAAAGGCCGAAGTACGATGTGGGTGAGTGCCGTCAGCGCGGCATGACCTTCGCGGCTCCCCTCAAGATCACCGTTCGCCTCGTGGTTTATGATGTGGATGAGGAAGCGGGCACCCGCAACATCCGCGACATCAAGGAGCAGGAAGTCTACATGGGCGAAATCCCGCTCATGACCGAAGCGGGCTCCTTCATCATCAACGGCACCGAGCGCGTGATCGTGTCGCAGCTGCACCGCTCTCCGGGCGTGATCTTCGATCACGACCAGGGCAAGAGCCACTCCAGCGGCAAGATCCTCTATTCCGCGCGCGTGATTCCGCATCGTGGTTCGTGGCTCGACTTCGAATTCGACCACAAGGACATCCTGTACGCTCGTATCGACCGTAAGCGTAAGCTTCCGGCCACGATCATTCTGCGCGCGATGGGCATGTCGAACCAGGAGATCCTCAATCACTTCTACCGTGTTGAGAAGCTCTCCTTCGAAAAGGACGGCAAGTACTTCAAGTCGGTCGACCTGGAGATCCTCGCTGGCCAGCGTGCCGAAGAAGACATCAACGACCCGAAGACCGGGGAGTCGATCGTCAAGCGCAACCGCAAGTTCACCAAGGCCGTCATCAAGCGGATCCAAGAGGCGGGCATCAAGCGCCTCGAGATCCCGCTCGAAGGCGTGGTCGGCCGAGTTGCCTCCGAAGACATCGTCGACGAAAAGACCGGCGAAGTCCTTCTCGAGTGCAATCAGGAGCTGAGCGAGCCGAAGATCGAGGAGCTCAAGGCGAAGGGCGTGAAGGAAGTGAAGGTCATCTACACGGATAACCTCACCTACGGGCCGTTCGTTCGCGAGACCCTGCTTCTTGACAAGGTTTCGAGCCCTGAAGAGGCGCTCATCGAGATCTACAAGAGAATGCGTCCGGGCGATCCGCCCACGATCGAGGCGGCCCGCCAGCTGTTCGAGAACCTCTTCTTCAACGCTGACCGCTACGACCTGTCGCGCGTCGGCCGTCTGAAGCTGAACTACAAGTTCCCGGACAACGGCGTTCCCCAGGAAACCACGATCCTCACCAAGGCCGATATCCTCGCGACCCTGTATTACCTGTGCGAGCTGAACAACGGTCGTGGCACGATCGACGACATCGACCATCTCGGCAACCGCCGCGTCCGCGCGGTGGGCGAGCTCATCGAGAACCAGTACCGCATCGGCCTGGTTCGCATGGAGCGCGCGATCAAGGAACGTATGAGCATCCAGGAAATCGAAACCCTGATGCCGCACGACCTGATCAACCAGAAGCCGGTCTCGGCAGTCGTGAAGGAGTTCTTCGGTTCGAGCCAGCTTTCGCAGTTCATGGACCAGACGAATCCGCTGTCCGAAGTGACGCACAAGCGTCGTTTGTCGGCCCTCGGACCGGGCGGTCTGACCCGCGAGCGCGCAGGCTTCGAGGTCCGCGACGTTCACAACACGCACTATGGACGTATCTGCCCGATCGAGACGCCGGAAGGCCCGAACATCGGTCTTATCGCGTCTCTGTCGACCTACGCCCGCGTGAACGAATTCGGCTTTATCGAAACCCCGTACCGCACGATCGGCGGTCGCAAGGTCAACGATGAGATCAAGTTCTTCACCGCGACGGAAGAGGAGAACAAGATCATCGCTCAGGTTTCGCCGGAAGCTCTCAAGACCGGCAAGCTGACTGGCGATCTGGTCTCGGCCCGTCGTAAGGGTGACTTCGCCCTCGTCAACTCCGACGACGTCGAGCTCATGGACGTTTCACCGAACCAGCTGGTTTCGATCGCTGCTTCGCTGATCCCCTTCCTCGAGCATGACGACGCCAACCGCGCCCTCATGGGCTCGAACATGCAACGCCAGGCGGTTCCTCTGATCCGCACGGCGGCTCCGCTGGTCGGCACGGGCATCGAGCGCATCGTCGCTCGGGACTCAGGTCAGATCATCGTCGCCAAGCATGACGGTGAAGTCGTGATGGTCGACGGAACCAAGATCGTCGTTCGCCGCACCAACTGGCGCTCCGACGAAGTGGGTTCCGATGTCGATATCTACAACCTGACGAAGTACCAGCGCTCCTCCCAGACCGCCTGTGTCACTCATCGCCCGGTGGTCAACGCCGGCGACCGCGTGAAGG
>CAYZKI010000395.1:0-2613 GCA_964478745.1 uncultured Bacteriovoracaceae bacterium | reverse complement strand
TGAGAAGCCTGCGCGGAGCGGGCTGGCAAGCCGTGGCAAGGCCCACGGCGGCGACAACGATCCAAAGATTACGGGTCGATAGCATGATAGAGATCCCCCTGAAGAAATCGGTTTAACCCCGAGCTGGCGGCTTGTCCATTTGCGATCCACGGCCCGGGGCGCTAAATCTCTCCGCCACGCATGAGAAAGCTCGACCCGCAGATCGCACGCCGCCTGACCCTGGACTGCCAGGGGCTCCTCAAACCCGACTCTTTTGGGCGCGGAAAAGCGGGAGCTCTGCGCGCGCTCGAGCATCTCGGTTACGTCCAGATCGACACGATCGCGGTGATCGAACGCGCGCATCACCATGTGCTCTGGTCGCGGGTCGAGGACTACCGGCCGTGGATGCTCGACGAGCTCCAGTCGCGGGACCGCGGGGTTTTCGAGTACTGGTCTCACGCGGCCTCGTACCTTCCCATGAGGGATTACCGGTATTCGCTTCCGATGATGCGCGAGGTTCGCATCGGAAAGCGCTTTTCATACCACGGGCGCCCGGGGCCCGAGATCCGCCAGGTACTCGGCCGCATCCGGCGCGAGGGTGCGCTCAGGCTCCTCGACTTCGAGGGCAAGGGCGAGAAGGCGCATCTCTGGGCCTCGGCCAAACCGGCGAAGCGCGCGCTCGAGCAGCTCCTCTACGAAGGAAGGCTCATGATCACGGGCCGTCAGGGCTTCCAGAAACTCTACGACCTCACGGAGCGCGTGCTTCCACCGGCGGTCGATCGCACGATGCCCTCGCCGCGCGAGCGGATCGAGCACCTGGTCGAGCGCGTGATCCGCGCGCATGGCTTCGCGACCGCGGGCGAGATCCACTACCTGAACAACCACTTCAAGGATCAGGTGCGGAAGGTGCTTGCCAGGCGCGTGCGATCGGGCGAGCTCGCCGAAGTGGAGATCGAAGGCGTGGGACGCACCTTCATCGACGTGAGCCACCTCGAGGACGTTGAAAGGCACGCGGCCGAGGTCGAGCCGGTTTTCCACATCCTTTCCCCGTTCGACAACCTGGTCATCCAGCGCAAGCGCCTGAAGGCGCTCTTCGGCTTCGACTACCTGATCGAGTGCTATGTCCCGGAGCCCAAGCGCAAGTACGGGTACTTCGTGCTCCCGCTGCTCCACGGCACCGAGTTCGTGGGGCGCATCGACGCGAAGGCCGATCGGGCCAGGCGAACCCTGCTCGTCCACAAGGTGTGGTTCGAAAGCTCGGTGAAGCCCCCGCGGAAGCGCTCGCTGCTGCGCGCGCTCGATGCCAAGCTTCAGAAGTTCGCCGAATTCAACGGTTGCGAGACGTTCGAACGGCCCCGCTAAGGAGCCATGATCGCGGTGATGGCTTCCTGGGCCCACTGATCGAGTACGTTCGCGGGGATCCGCACGTCGCCGGCGAATGCGCCGTTGAGCACCAGATCGCCCAACACCTCGGTGAAATCCGTGCGGTTCTGGGTCCAGGTGGCCGGGTCGCTGGTCGGCCTGTGCCCCGCGGTGAAGGCCATCTGGGACAGGAACACCAGGCTGAGGAAGCCGTTGGCGAAATCGTCTTTCCGCAGGCGCTTCTGGGTCGGGCCGGCCACCTTGAGGCAGTCCGCGGCCGGAATCGAGCCCCTGAGGATGCAGTTCCTCTGCGAGGCGGCTTCGGACCGGAAGACATGAACGCCGGTCAGGTAGGTTTCGCGCGCGCCGCCGAAGGCCGCCGCGACCGCGTCCGGATCGACCAGGGAGTCGCCTCCCCCGTTGTCCATGACGGGTTGTCCGGAGCCATCGAGCTCCGCGACCAGGCGAAGGACGAACCGGCTGTGATCGCCCCAGCTCAAGCCGTCTTCGACGGCATAGACCAGGAAGATCTCCTGGAACTGGCGATTCACGACGACTGAGCCGTCCGGAAGCGTACGGACCACATCGGCGGACGAGTACTGGACGTCATTGAGCCGGGAGAAAGGGATGGTGCGCTCGAACGTTCCCGACAAACTTCCGAGATGAACGGCGAACGCGATCGACGATGGGGAGATCTCGAACGCTTCATGCTGCCCGAAGAGTGTCGCCTTGTAGCTCGGATCGAAAGTCGGGAGAGCCTTGTATGTCCCGTCCGGCTGCTTTTCGTAGTGAGCGCCGCAGTTGAAGAAAATGTGCGTGGCGATGCCATCCATCTCGAACAACAACGCGATCTCCCGCCTGTCCGCACTCGTCGGGCCGGTCCCGCAGATCGACGCGGCGGACGCCAGCGGTCCCCGGGGGTCCGGAAGCGCCGCCCGGGCACGGGTCCACGAAGCGAGAACGCAAAGCAGCACTGCGGCGAACGACGCGAGGAAGGCGCGGTGTGATCGTTTCATCACGGAAAGAGTAACGGGCGGCCGGGCGTCGGTCAATCGCGGGACCGGGAGAAGGGAAGCCGGGCTCGGTTCGCGGGCGGGATGGTGCGGGCATTCGGCCCGGCGGCTGGCGAGTCTGTCGAACCTGGGTTGAAGGGAGTGGAGCTCTGGGAGCTCCGCTGGCGGAGCTGGGGCTTGGATCGCGGAGCTGGGGCTTGGATCGCGGAGCTGGGGCTTGGATCGCGGAGCTGGGGCTTGGATCGCGGAGCTGGGGCTT
>CAYZKI010000394.1:0-2622 GCA_964478745.1 uncultured Bacteriovoracaceae bacterium | reverse complement strand
CCTTGAAGCTGCAGAACGTCCCGGCTCCCGCGAAGCTGAAGGAGGGGACATGGTGGGTGAAGCGCCCGACCGAGCAGGTGCACATCCTCTGGGGGGTGCAGGCGCCGGCCTACCGCTCGCGCGACCGCTACGCCGCCCATCTTCTCAATATCCATCTCGGCGGCGGGATGAGCTCGACGCTCTTCCAGGAGATCCGCGAGAAAAACGGGCTCGCCTACACGGTGTACTCGAGCCTTTCGATGTACGCCGACTCGGGCGTGTTCTCGATCTATGCCGGCACGGGAATGGGGCAGGTACCCCTGTGCCTGAAGCTGATCGAGGAGTGCATCACGAAGGTAAAGCGCGACCTCCTGACCGCCGAAGAGCTTGAGGCGGTGAAAGACAACCTCAAGGGGACGATTCTCCTGAATTCGGACAGCGCGGAGTCGCGCATGATGAGCATCGCGAACAACGAGATCTACCTCGGCGAGAACGTGAGCACCGAGGAGGTCTGCAAGCAGATCGACGCGGTCACGCCGGAGGACATCCGCCGCTTCGCGCGCAAGCTCCTGCGGAGCGACCGCCGCGGGCTCCTGGCCGTGGGCCCGAGCCCGAGCCGCGCCGTGCGCAAGAAGCTCAGGCCGCGCATGCTCAAGCGCTGATCAGTCGGCGATGAAGACGTCGTTGAGGCTTCGTCCTTCGCTGACGGCCTTTTCCGCGAGCTTCTTGAAGTAGGCGAGGATCTCGTCCCGCCGCTGCATGATCCCGCCGCGGAAGGGCCAGCCCGTGACGTCCTGCTGGGTCAGCAGGCCCGCCTTCACCAGGGGCTCGAAGTCCTTGGCCTTCAGGCGTTTGAGGGAGTTGTACGTCGACACGCGGATCTTCCTCGCGATCTCGACGTTTCCGGGCGCCTCGTAGAAGTCCATCCTGATCCTCTGGACCCCGTAGTTCAGGCTCGCGTTCCAGTCGAGGAAGACGGGCGACCGGGCGCCGTCCACCCAATGACGTCCTTCACCCAGGTTGTCGTAGTGAGCGTCGTCGTTGTACAGCAGCACGTTGAGTACGCGGTTGTCCGACTTGATCGCCTCGTCCGAGGCCGGGAACCTCTTCAGCTTGCGGAGGGGCTCATAGTCGGGCACGCGGTAGCCGAGCGCGCCTTCGGTGAAGCCTTCGACGTTGATCCCCATGCGGAAGGCGACCGGAGGCACGTAGTCCATCCCCATGAGCCGGTTGAAATAGTAGGCGACGTACTCCATCTGCGCCTGCCCGTAAGGATGCCTGACCGCCGGCTTGAAGAAGGCGTCGCGGACGCGGGTCTCGCCGGTGGCCGGATCGGTGAACCTCACCTTCACCTCGAACATGGGAGGCGCGGTGCTTCGGTTCTCCTTCCCGGTGAACCGGCGAACGTCGAAGATCTCGCCCAGGTAGAGGTCCTGGGTGATGGCCTGGTGGGCGGCGCGCGTGTTCGCCGGCGCCCGGCGCCGGCTCAGGACGTAGGGGCGTGCCTCGGAGCGCGCCTGCTCCCGCATCTGCGACCGCAGGGCCCGGGCGAGCTCGCGCGAGGGGCATTCGGCCCGCGCCTGAGGGAGCGCCGAGACGAGAGCCAGGGCCCCGAGAGCGGGCATGAGCAGACGGACGAAGGGACTCACGCCAGTCCTTTCGTCCTAATTCGCGATCAGGTGTAATCCAATCGGCGCCAAAAGGCTGACTGAAAGCTCAGTAGCCGCGATCGCCGCCGCCGCCCGAACGGCGCTTGCGCCAGATGATGAACGCGACCGCGGCGCCGCCGAGGAGCAGCCAGAACATCGTGTCGTTCGGCTCCTTCTTGAGCGGGCGGTCCGAGCCGCCCTGCGGGGCGAACACGGAGTCGGGCGAGACATGGCTCGGGGCCTGGATGTTGAAGAGGTTCGCGTTCGCAGGCGCCGCGTTGATGCCGCCGGCCTTGCGGAACACCTTCAGCGTCTTCACCATGCCCTCGAAGTCGTTCAGGTACTGCTGGTACTTGTCCTTGTTGATGGAGTAGGTGACGAGCACGCCGATGTCGGACTTGATCGTCGCGAGATAGCGCGTGTAGAAGCCCGGGATCTCCGAGGCGAGGTGAAGCGAGTCGACCCACGCCTGGCCGTTGATGCTGATGGTCTTGGCGTACTTCGCCTCCGACGTGACGGGCCGGTTCTGAGGCGTGTTGTAGGTCTTCGGAGACTTCAGATACTCGAGGTACTGGTCGAGGCTGTCCTGGGGGCCGCGCACCTTGGCCGCCAGCACGATCATGGCGTCCCGACGCTTGGCCGGGTCCTGGCTGTTGCAGACCCATTCGGCTCCCTCGAGATTGCACTGCCACTGGGGCGGAAGCTCGAACTCGACGAACTGGTTCGCGAACTTCGCCGCCTGGACATACGGGCTTGCCGTCAACGCCGTTACCGCCGCAACCCACAAGGCAATGCGCATGCTCGGTCTTCTCATTCTCTCTCCGCTCATTTGACCACGCGCTTGGCGTGGAAGCCTTCTTCGATCCAAACTTCCTTGAAGTACTCGCTGATCCTGAGATCCGCCTGGTTCTCGCCTACGGCGGTAACGACGGCGCGCGCGACGACCTCGCCGGTCGTGCCGTCGGGCTTTGCCTTGAAGATGTCGAATTGCTCG
>CAYZKI010000393.1:0-2624 GCA_964478745.1 uncultured Bacteriovoracaceae bacterium | reverse complement strand
GCGGCGGCCCGAACCGCATCGGCCAGGGCATCGAGTTCGACTACTGCTGCGTCCACGCGGCGATGGCGCTCCGTTCGATCGGGATCGAAACGGTGATGGTGAACTCGAATCCCGAGACGGTCAGCACGGACTTCGACATTTCCGACCGGCTCTACTTCGAGCCTTTGACTCCCGAGCACGTGCTGAACATCGCCCGGATCGAGAAACCCCTGGGAGCGATCGTGCAGTTCGGCGGCCAGACGCCGCTCAAGATCGCCAAGGCGCTCGAGCGCGCGGGCCTGAAGATCCTGGGAACCTCGAGCGAGAGCATCGATCTCGCCGAGGACCGCGAGAAATGCGAGAAGCTCGTGCGCGAGCTCAAACCGATGGGCCTCGAGCAGCCCGAAGCCGCGATCGCCTACACGGTCGACGAAGCCGTCGAGCGCGCCGGGAAGCTCGGCTTCCCCGTGCTGGTCCGCCCGTCCTACGTTCTCGGCGGCAAGGGCATGAGGATCGTCCACAGCGAAGCGATGCTTCGCCAGTGGATCGAAGAGGCGATCCACGTCAGCGACAAACACCCCGTCCTGATCGACCGCTTCCTCGACCAGGCCATCGAGGTGGATGTCGACGCCATCAGCGACGGCAAGGAAACCTACATCGGCGGGTTGATGGAACACATCGAGGAAGCCGGGATCCATTCCGGCGACAGCGCCTGCAGCCTGCCGGTCGCGAGCCTCTCGCCCCAGGTTTCCGAGCGGATCCGCACTTACACCCGCGAGCTCGCCAAGCGCCTCAGGGTCATCGGGCTGATGAACGCGCAGTTCGCCGTGCAGGGAGACCGCGTGTACCTCCTCGAGGTGAACCCGCGCGCGTCGCGAACGATCCCGTTCGTGAGCAAGGCCGTGGGCAAGCCTCTGGCCAAGCTCGCGGTGCAGGTCATGATGGGCAAATCCCTGCATGACCTCGGCATCCGGGGCGATCTGGACCTCGAGCTCGACACGTTCAACGTGAAGGCGCCGGTCTTCCCGTTCCACAAGTTCCCGGGAGTCGACGTCCTTCTCGGACCCGAGATGAAGTCGACGGGCGAGGTCATGGGACGCGGGAGATCCTTCCCCGCCGCCTACGCCAAAGCGCTCGAAGCCGCGGGCATGCCCCTTCCGGTCTCGGGCAACGCGTTCCTCTCGATTCACGACGCCGGCAAGTTCGAGATCCTGCCGATCGCGCGCGGCCTGCACGACCTGGGGTTCACGCTCTGGGCCACGGGTGGCACCGCCGAGTTCCTGAAGGGCAGCGACCTTCCCGTCCGCAAGATCAACAAGGTCCGCGAGGGTTCCCCTCACTGCGTCGAGGCGATCCAGAACGGGCAGTTCTCCCTGATCATCAACACCACCAGCGATGAAGCCGCGATCCGGGACAGCTTCTCGATCCGGCGCGCGGCTCTCGAACGCAAGGTTCCCTACTCCACCGTCATCTCGGCATCCCGCGCGATGCTGGGCGCGATCCGCGAGCTCAAGCGCGGACCGCTCGAGATCCTTCCTCTTCAGGCCCCGAAAGCATGAAGAGCGGGAAGTGCTGGGGTTGCGGAGCGGAGCTCACCGCGCTGGATTACGGGCGCGCGGATCGCTGCAGGAAATGCGGCAAGGACACGAAGGTCTGCCGCAATTGCACGTTCTACGATCGCACTCAGAACAATGAGTGCCGGGAGACCCAGGCCGAACGGGTCGTGGACAAGGAGCGATCCAACTTCTGCGAGTACTTCAGTCCATCCTCCACGGGAGGGACCGGACCGAGCCGCGAAGATTTAAAGGCGGCCGCAGAATCTTTGTTCAAGAAAAAGTGAAGCTTATTCGCTAGATAGGCTTAGTCGGACTTTTGGAGTCCGTAAAGGCTTCATTTGCAACGACAATTCATGTCGGAATGCCGGTATAATGCTGGTATGGTGCGGGAATCAGTCAACTAAGGAGATCATCTTGACGCCGCAAGAGGCACAAGCCGCCACTAGAATCGCATCATTGATGAGAGCCGCTCGAAAGCGGGTCGGCTTCTCGCAAACAACGGTCGCTCATCGTCTGGGAATTTCACAAAGCGCCCTTTCGAAGATCGAAAGCGCGCGCCTCGTTCCTTCGGCTCCGCAGTGGTTCGCCTTCTGTGAGCTCGCGGGAATCTCGCCCGACTCGTTGACGTCCGGATACCTGGACAGCCTGCGTCCCGCGGTACTGCTGCAACAGACCGACGAAGGATTCAGGCTCCCGCGCTCGTACTCGTCCGACCGTGGCTCCAAGGTTCGAGCGATGATGCCTTTCGTCCTCTACTCGAAAGATGTCATGGGCGAGGAAAAGTTCGAGAAATACCTGGAATCCGTGAAGGTCGACTCCGACTTTTTCGTGGACATGGATAACCAGATCAACCTGAACTTCTGCCTGGATCTCGCGCGAAATCTTATCGCCTCCGGCAGCCTGAAGCCTGATGATCTATCGCGTCTCACGCAAGCCGCGACCCAGGGACGCGTTCATGGAAAGCTCGGCACCACTTATCAGGACCGGGTCTCGACTCCTCAACTTCTGAACCTGTTGTTCATGAACGCGCGGCAGTACGAATGCAATTTCAGCTATCAGATCGAAGACCAAGTCGCGGATCGACTGACG
>CAYZKI010000392.1:0-2637 GCA_964478745.1 uncultured Bacteriovoracaceae bacterium | reverse complement strand
AGCTTTACCCGCAAGTGATGGAGAACGTTCGCGTCTCCAAGAAGGAGCCTTTCGAGAACCACAAGGAAGTGGCGAAATCGATCGCGGCCGCGCAGGCGGCGCTCAAGGACAAAGGCCGAGTGTTCGTGCGCTACTCGGGCACCGAGCCCCTGGCTCGCGTGATGGTCGAGGGCGAGGACGCCGAGCAGATCTCCCTGCTTTCGAAGAACATCGCCTCCTGCATCCAGCGCGCGCTCGGGTAGCGTGCGTTTGACAGAGCGGGCGGCCGTCCGTAGGCTCTTCCCCATGAAACCGAACATGGATGCGAGGTTGGCCAGGAGAAGTGCGCCGTATCTGGGATGCGTCCTCGCGTGCGTCGCGGGACTGCCTTCTGCCGGCTGGGCCGCGGCAATGAGCGCAGATCAGCTCGCCGCGGTCAACCAGGTGCTCGTGCCCGCTTGGCAGAGAGACATCAACTCCTGGGAATACCCGGAGCTCATGGCCGTCGAATGGGAGAACGAGTGGGTTACGGCCGCGGAGCTGGATATTCCCGAGTACCAGCTGCCTTCTGGAGCGCCGCTCGATATCAAGTACCTCGAGCGGATCACCCGGTTTTCCATCAACTCCGCCGCAGCGCCAGGCGAGTTCCGCTACAGCGTACGAAGCTTTCACGGGACGGGTACCGAAGCGGAAGCGAAGCTAGGGCGGGATCTCGCGAAAGCGCAGGCGTGCGCGCAGAAACTCGCAGCGCCCGGAGCGAAGCCAGTCAGCTTCACGATCGACGTGCGACAGGCTGACGCGAAAAGTTTCGAGATGGAGCTTGTCGGAATGCCCGGAACTCCCCTCGAGGGGATGCGGATGATCCTCACAGACGTGGCCGAGGACTTCATGGGAAGGCCGAGCCGCCTCAAGAGCGGGAGGTTCTTCTCGCGCGGCGCGGTCAGGCGGGCGCTCGCGGGCTTGAGCCTTTTCGTGAATGCGGCCCTGAATCCCGATGAAAAGTTTGAGATTTATATGCTCGGTACGTACGTGTACCCATCGACTCCGCGCGAGGTGTATCCGCTGCAGGAGGAGTTCGAAAACGCTTGCTGACGCAGAACTTAGTGCGCGGCGTCATTGTGAGTTCGATCGCAAATTATGGCGACCATAAGGCGCGGTGCGTTGACATGAGCGGTGCGCAGCGCTAGTTACGCGCCATGGTTTTCGCGACGAACTCGAAAAAGAAGCACTTCCTGAATCTGGCCGTCGCGCTTGCCGTGGTCGTATCGACTTCGGCCAGCGCCTTCGCCATCCCGGTCCCCATCCAGGACCTCGAGCGCTTCAACGAGCTGCTCTACACGCGCTGGAAGAAGGAGCGTGGGAACTACGAGATTCCGCGGATGAACTATCTCGACATCGACGCAAGCGGCGTCATGGCCGCCGAGATCGAGAAGGCCTACTTCAATCTGGTGGGCGCCGGGACGCAACCCGACAGCTCGAATCTGTCGCAGATCTATCTCCTGGGCTTCGACATGATGACCTGGCCTCCGACCGTCATGAACGGCACTCGCGATTTCGCGAAGGATGACGCGGCGGCGGGCGCGAGCCTCAAGACCAAGGTGACCTACTGGGCGAACTGCGTGAAGAAGCTCGAGCGCGCGACTCAGCCCGAGATCTCCGTCAGCGTGCGCGAGCTTCCGGGCGGAGGCGTCGAGGCCGACGTGAAGGAGCTCGGCGCCGGCACCCTGAACTTCACGAACCGTGTCGTGCGCGAAGACGTCTTCGGCCGCCCCTCGGTCCTCACGCAGGATTTCTCGAGAAGCGAGACCGCCGCCGAGGCGGTTCGCAAGTCATGGGCGGACATCGTGACCCGCGCTCTCGCGGGCGACGCCACCGTTCGCATCACCGCGCTGGTGGACCGGGTCTACGGCTCGCTTCCGTCGGAGATGGAGTCCCTCGAAAGCAAGCTCGAGAACGTCTGCGGCTACCGCAGGTAGCGTGATTCGTTGCGTCACCTCGAGAGAGGTGAGGGTGCGCGTCGGGCGTTGACAGGCACGCGAGGCTGAATCTAGTTTGGCGTCATGAATCTTGCCGCACCGATCCTGCTCTCCGTACTCTGCTTCGTTTCCCAGTCCGCGCTCGCGGGTCCCGTCGCGCTCGGCACGAGCGAGCTCGACCTCGTCAACGACAAGCTGGGACAGCGTTGGCGGGCCGAGATCAATAACGAGGAATTTCCTGTCTTCCAGCTGATCGAGATGGAGAGCGACTGGGTCAGCGCCGTCGAGTTCGAGAAGCCGGCCTTCGCCGTTCCCGCCGGAGGCACCCCGGACAGCACCAACGTGACGAACATCGCGCGCGTCTCGTTCAACGCGGTCGCCGCTCCGGCCGAGCTCAAGCTCTCGAACCGGGAGTTCTACGCGAGCGCCTCTTACGCGGACGACGTTTACACGGACGCCGTGACCTACTGGACCGAATGCCAGAAGCTGCTTGCCGACCCCTCGCGCGCTCTCGAGCCTTTCATGCTCAGCCTCGCTCATCCGGCCCCGACGGGCCTTCAAGTGGATCTTGAAGGGAAGGCGGGGACCCGGCACGCGGGCAGGAAAATCACCTTCAACTACCTGCGTGAGGACTTCATGGGACGGCCCTCGGTCGAGCAGAGCCGCACGTACTACTCGCGCA
>CAYZKI010000391.1:1802-2651 GCA_964478745.1 uncultured Bacteriovoracaceae bacterium | reverse complement strand
GGAAAGTAAAAGGGCCCTCCGCTTTCCAGCGAAGAGCCCTCCCACTTGGGCCGCGCCGGCCGGTTCCGGCCGGAGCCAGCCACTTCTCAGAGCTTGCTCGCGGCGAGCCCGTACACGCCGTACTGAATCATGTATCCCAGCGCGTAGTCCGGGAATGCCTTCTCGAACTCGGCCTGGAGCGCCTGGTGGTGCTTCGCGGCCTGGTCGGTGCCGAGCTCGGCTTTGCGGGCGCCGAGCTTGCGGACGTACTTTGCCACGATGCGGTCGGCCTTCTTCAGATACGCGATCTGGGCGCTCACCGCCTGCCCGATCCGTACCGCTTCGCCGCGGCCGCCGTAGACGGTAGTTTCAGGCTCGCTCTTAAGCAGGGAGCCGAGCTCCACGAGGCCCTCGATCCAGCTTGAGATCGTGGGCATGGGCTTCCCGTTCACGATGCCGCCTTCGAGCCAGGCGTGCGCCTTGTGGTGGACCAGGTCGCCGACGATCGCGGCGCGAGCGGCCGGGATCAGGGCTACGGTCTGGTTGCTGCTCACGCCCGGACCGGAGAGCTCGCGGAGAGTGATGACCTCGCCGTTGCGGAGCCTGAGGTCATAGGTCCGCTCGAACGTCTCGTCGATGCGATCGAGCTTCGGGTAGGTCTGCTCGGTGAACATCTTGGCCAGGTTCACGAAGTAGTACTTCTTGTAGTCGTGAACGCCTTGCATGCTTTCGGCCGTGCGGCGGGAGGCGATCACCTTGGCGCCGAGCTTCCGGAACGCGCCGATGCCGTTGAACTTGTCCGGGTTCGGATGGGTGACCACCACGTGGGTGATCGGGTTCGAGGTTTTCGTCCGGATGAACGCGATCGAC
>CAYZKI010000391.1:0-1792 GCA_964478745.1 uncultured Bacteriovoracaceae bacterium | reverse complement strand
CGGTCTTCATAAATGCTCCTAAAAGCTCAAGTGGGTTTGTTTGTGTTGACGAGACGCAAAGTACTTCCGACTGCGAAAAGGCGCTTTCCCGTTCCGGCCGAGTTCATTGCTGTTTTTGGACATTCCTCGCGCCGGTAGGTAGTCTTGAGGAATGAGGCAGGGACAAGACATCACGGCGCAGTTCCCGGGGATTCTGATCATTCACCAGAAGATTCGCGGAAACTCCGTTCATTCGCACGAGCACGATCGAGAGCACGAGGTCTTCCTTCCGCTTCAAGGTGAGATCCAGATTCAGGTCAAGGATGGACCGCTTTTGAAGGCGGGCCCCGGCAAGATGGTCTACATGCCGCCGAACGTGGAGCATTCCTTCACTTCCTCCTCGAGCTCCCAGGGCGAGCGCCTAATCTTCATCCTCGATCACAAGGCTTGGAGAGCGAACCGTGGCGGCAAGTTCAAGCCATCCGTCCTTTCGGCGAGCCAGCTGTGCAAAGAGCTGCTTTTCCATCTGCTTCTCTTCCCGAAGACCAAGGCGGCGAAGTCGCTGATATCGACGCTCGTTCAGACCTTCTCAGAGATGCTTGAGGAAGCCGGTCCAGGCGTCCAAGGCGAGCTCGCCCATCTGGCCGGTCGCGCGAACGATGAGCGGGTGCGGCGCGCCCTCGCCGCCATCGAGGCCGGGTACGCAAGCAAGCTTTCGATGGAGAGTCTCGCTCGGGCCTCAGGACTGAGCGTAAGAAACTTGAATAGGCTTTTTCTAGAGCAGCTGGGCCTCACTCCCAAACAAGCCGTGACTCTTCATCGCGTCGAAGCCGCCAAGCGACTTCTCAGGAACCGCCGCTCCGTCACCGACACGGCCTTTGAAGTGGGATACGCTTCGGTGTCGCAGTTCATCACCACATTCAGACGGGTTACGGGCGCTCTGCCATCGAGCATCCTATGAGCTGGGACGATTACTACCGAAATACCGAGGCGGGGCCGCCCAGCCGCCTTCTTCTCGAAGCGCTTGAGCGCATCGCCCTCACAGGACCTTCCGAGGGTAAGCTCGCGATCGATCTCGGCTGCGGCGCCGGGCGGGACTCGCTCGAACTTCTTCGCCGTGGTTGGCGGGTCATTGCTTACGACCGGAATCAGATGGCGCTCGACTTCCTGAAAGAGAAGGCTCGCGCGTACTCGACTCAGCTCACCTGCTACAAGAACGAATTTGAGGCGATCCACATGCTTCCAAAGGCGTCACTCGTTTACGCAGGCCACAGCCTTCCGTTCTGCGGGCGCACCGCTTTCGACCCGCTCTGGAGCAACGTGCTTCAAGCGGTTGAAACCGATGGCTGGCTGGCCGTCGATTTCTTCGGGCCCGAAGACGATTGGGTCAAGAGCGGCCACGTGCTTGGCTATTCGGAAGCGCAGGTCCGCCAGCTACTGGGAGACCTCCAGCTCGAGAGAATTCATACGCGAAATGAGCACGGAAAGACCGCGACCGGACCCGATAAGCACTGGCACGTCATGTCGGTGATCGCGAGCCGGCGCTAGTTTCGGACTTAGCGCGCCCCAGAAGAAGCTTTTCCGGCGCTGCCGATTCCACCCACGACATGAGATCCCACGGACGCCGGCGAATCGACGCTCAACGTACTCGCCCTGCCGCATGCGGACGGCGACCTCGTTGAATCCTCGGAAACTTCGGCGATCTTGTAAAAGTGGACGAACGATGCCGGAAACCCGTACTTGTTCTTCAGCGTCGGCGAATCCTCTTGGATCGCCAATGTACCGTCCGGAAGCCATTGGCTTCTGTAACCTC
>CAYZKI010000390.1:0-2652 GCA_964478745.1 uncultured Bacteriovoracaceae bacterium | reverse complement strand
CCCGAGACACGGGGAGACCCTGCCGCAACTCAGCCAAGCGCCTCGCAGTTTACGAACCGAATAAAATTGGCGTCACTCCCGGCAAACACTTCGCCCGCCAGTCCCTGTCAGGACGCCCCAGCGGCACTCAACTTAATGAATTTAACTCGAAGGAGCCCCAACGGACGCTCAAGAACTGATTTGACTTCAAAGGGTTCGATCCCATAGTCCGAATTGACGACATGACTCAGGAATCAAAGTCCGCGGGACACAATGGCATTGAGAACGAGCGGGTCTCCGAAACCGGAGAAACCGCGGAAGCGAACGGCGCCTCTGAAAAGCAGGCGTCCGCGAGCCCGCTTGAGGAGCAGCTCAGGGAACCCCTTGAGCGCAAGCTCAAGGAAAGCGAGCAGAAGTACCTTTATCTTTACGCTGAGTTCGAAAACTACAAGAAGCGCGTGATCAAGGAACGCTCCGAGCTGATCAAATTCGGCTGGGAGAACACGGCTCGCGAGCTGCTGATGGTCGTCGACAACCTGGAACGCGCCTTGGCGCACGTGACCCCGGGCACGGACAGGAATCTGATGGCCGGCCTGGAAATGGTTCTTGGGCAGTTCCGCTCGGCTCTCGAGAAGGGCGGGGTCGCCCGGATCGAAACCGTGGGCAAGGATTTCGACCCCAACCTCCACGAGGCCGTGTCTCAGGAGGCCTCCGATCTCCCGCAAGGCAAGGTCGTGAGGGAAGAGCTCAGAGGATATCTGATTCACGGAAGGCTGCTGCGGCCCGCGAAGGTGGTCGTCAGCGGCGGAGCAGCAAATAAGTGACCCGGCCGACTTGATTATCCGGCCGCGAGTACCAAAGTTTCAAATGAGGTAAGGAAATATGGGCAAGATCATTGGAATCGATTTAGGCACTACCAACTCCTGCGTCGCCGTTCTCGAAGGCGGCGAACCGAAGGTCATCCCGAACGCGGAAGGCGCGAACACGACCCCGTCGATCGTCGGCTTCAGCTCCTCGAGCGAGCGCACGGTCGGCCAGGCGGCCAAGCGCCAGGCGATCACCAACCCGGACCGCACGGTCTTCGAAGCGAAGCGCCTCATCGGCCGCAAGTTCAGCTCGAAGGAGGTGCAGGAGTTCGCGAAGATCGCACCGTTCAAGATCGTCGAAGCGAAGAACGGCGATGCCTGGGTGAAGGTGGGCGACCGTGAGTACTCGCCGCAGGAAATCTCGGCTTTCGTGCTTCAGAAGATGAAGCAGACCGCGGAAGACTACCTGGGCGAACCGGTCACCGAAGCGGTGGTCACGGTTCCGGCCTACTTCAACGACGCCCAGAGACAGGCGACGAAGGACGCGGGCAAGATCGCGGGCCTCGACGTCAAGCGCATCATCAACGAGCCGACGTCGGCCGCTCTCGCCTACGGTCTCGACAAGAAGGAACGCAACCATACGGTCGCGGTGTTCGACCTCGGCGGCGGCACGTTCGACATCTCGATCCTCGAGCTCGGCGACGGCGTCTTCGAAGTGAAGGCCACCAACGGCGACACGTTCCTCGGCGGCGGCAACTTCGACCAGCGCATCATCGACTGGCTGGCTGACGAGTTCAAGAAAGAGAACTCGATCGACCTGCGCAAGGACAAGATGGCGCTCCAGCGCCTGAAGGAAGCGGCGGAAAAAGCCAAGCACGAGCTCTCGAGCACGACCGAGACGGAGATCAACCTCCCGTTCATCACGGCCGATGCGTCGGGCCCGAAGCACCTGAGCCTGCGCCTCTCGCGCGCCAAGCTCGAAGCCCTCGTCGCTGACCTCATCGACCGCCTGGTCGCTCCGTGCGAGACCTGCATCAAGGACTCGGGCGTCCAGAAGAGCAAGATCGACGAGGTCATCCTGGTCGGCGGCATGACCCGCATGCCTCGCGTGCAGGCCAAGGTGAAGGAGATCTTCGGCAAGGAACCGCACAAGGGCGTGAACCCCGACGAAGTCGTCGCGCTCGGCGCGGCGATCCAGGGCGGCGTCCTGAAGGGCGACGTCAAGGACGTGCTCCTGCTCGACGTGACCCCGCTCTCGCTCGGCATCGAAACGCTCGGCGGAGTGTTCACCAAGCTCATCGAGAAGAACACGACGATCCCGACGAAGAAGTCGCAGACCTTCTCGACGGCCGCCGACAACCAGTCCGCGGTCACGATCCACGTGCTGCAGGGCGAGCGCGAGTTCGCCGAGTACAACAAGTCGCTCGGGCGCTTCGACCTCGTGGGCATCCCGCCCGCGCCGCGCGGAATGCCGCAGATCGAGGTCACCTTCGACATCGACGCGAACGGCATCGTTCACGTCGGCGCGAAGGACCTGGGCACCGGCAAGGAGCAGTCGATCCGCATCACCGCCTCCGGCGGCTTGAGCGAGGAAGAGATCAAGAAGATGCAGAAGGAAGCCGAGGCCCATCGCGAGGAGGACGAGAAGCGCAAGCAGGTCGTCAACGCCCGCAACACCCTCGACGGCCTGATCTACACGATCGAGAAGACGCTCAAGGAGAACGGCGAGAAGATCACGGGCGACGTGAAGTCGAACGTGGAAGCCGCCCTCGTCGAGGCGCGCAAGCACCTCGACAGCAAGGACCTGAACGAGCTCCAGACCGCGACTGAGAAGCTGACGGCCGCTTCGAACAAGATGGCCGAGCAG
>CAYZKI010000389.1:0-2663 GCA_964478745.1 uncultured Bacteriovoracaceae bacterium | reverse complement strand
CGCTCGGCCTGCTGCGTGGCGCGCGCGTTGTTTCGCGCCGCTTCGGTTCTTTCGCGCTCCTCCTCGGGGCTTGCCGCGCGCGCGGACTTGCCTCGCGGGTGAGGGGAGAACGGCGGAAGGTTCGGTGGAATGCTCGACATCTCTTCCTAGCGTACGTTCTGCCGCCGCGCGCGGAAATGGGAACGTTTTGCCCGGGCGTCAACGGAGTGGCGACCGCGGTGTGTCCTGAGCGACACTCGCGTCCGCGCCTGGTTTGACTCTGCGCGAAGGCAACCGGTACAATTGAGCAATGAAGCGCGCCCCTGTATCCAAGAACGCGTCCAGGGCCCAGGGCTCCTCGAAGAAGAGCCCGAGGAAGGCCCGTCGCGCGCCCGCCGTCGCGGCGGCGGAAGACGCCGAGGTGGCGCGATCGCAGGCCAAGGGCCCGGTTCCCGAAGCCATCGGCGTCGACGTGTGCCGCAACTGCTCGAAGGATCTCTCGGGCGATCAGCGCGCCCTGTTCGTCGAGGAGGAAGTGGGCCGCATCTTCTGCAGCGAGAGCTGCATCGCCGCGCATTTCGCGCCCGAGATCGAGCGACTCGAACGGGACTACCTGCGCAGGCTCTCGCCCCGGGACCTGACTTCCGAGGAGCGCGAGGCCGTCGACCACCTCCGCTGGATCACCCTCCAGGAGCCGGACGAGGTCTGGCGCGAGAAGACCCTCGCGGGCGACTACCGTTACACGCTGATCTCCGAATTCCAGCCCGGCGAGAAAAAGCTCTGGAGCATCTGCATCTGCCTGTTCCTGCGGGGCGAGCCGAGCTTCCTGTATCTGGCGTTCCCGACCAAGAACAGCGCCATGGTGAACCATTACCGCAAGGGCGAGCGTATCCCGTGGACCAAGCCCGCGCGCCAGTCCGACCTGGCCCGCTCGGAAGCCGAGCAGGGGGGCGAGGCGGAGATGGAAGCTCCGCTCGAGCCGACCGATCGCCTTGCCGATCCCTGGACCGAGGAGGAAACCCTCCGGGCCCAGCTGGTCCAGGAGCGCGACACCTCGGACATCCCGACCGAGGAGTACGCCCTCTACCAGGACTGCCTCGAGGAGGCGCTCGACGCGCCCGACGAGGTATGGACCCTGGATGTGGCAGGCTCAGCCTCGGCCGAAGTCGCTGAAGGATCGAAGGACGAGGTCCGCCTCTATCACTTCATCAAGCACTACGCGGACAAGGGCTTCTGGTATGTCGTCATCGCCCGCGAGACGGACGACGAAGAGGAGATCGAGCTCCTCGACGCGTTCCCGACGCGCGACGCGAACCTCGTCGAGAGGCATCGCCGCGGCTCGCAGGACGCCGGCCCGATCGAGACCAAGCCCGGTCATCGCGTGATCCACTAGCGCCGGAGCCGGCGCTCTCAGCGGAAGATACCGAAGGAGTAGCGCGGGCAGAGACCGGCCTGCTTCTGAACGAGGCACGCGTACATCTGGTCGCGGAAAGGCGCTTCGACGATGAATGCGCCGTTGTACTTGACCCCGGCGAAGGTGGCGTAGACGCCGCGATCGGCGGTGTTCACGCACACGTGCATGGGGCCTCCCGTCGCGAGGTCAGGTTTCGTGAAGATGTTCCGGTCGTCGACGTACTCGACCGGGAAAATGCAGATGCGGTTCGAAAGGCTCGTGTGACCGTGGACCAGGATGTCGGCGTAGACGGTGCGGCTCGGGCAGACCGTGTAATAGCCTGAGCCGTCGAGGCTCCATTCCCAGTCCGGCTTGACGTTGGATTCCTTCGGGCAGGCGTACTTGGGGTCGCTGTCGCCGGCTCCCGAGTCGGGATCCACGCCGACGAGCTCCATGCTCTCGAGCTTGAGCCTGTAAGGTTTCGCGTAGGGGTTCCCGCACCCGGACGTCGCCAGGCCGAAGAGCATGGCCAGGATCAGTCCGATCAGGATGGAGCACGTGCGGGAGTAAATTCCCTGGGTTCTCATCGCTTGGGTTACCTCTATGAGCTGATTGTTCAGCAAGCGATGTGCCCGTCGGAAAAACTCCGGATTTCGGGGGTTTTCAGCCGGAATGCTGTCGAATACTTTGACATGTGTCCGGGTTGCCCAGAGTGGCCCCAGTCTTTACCGCGTGTTCCAAGCTTGGATCAGTACGATCCAAAACTGCTTGTCTAATCGGAGCCGCTCGGCGAAAAGAGGGGTGTATGCTGATGGACGCGACATCCCCGAGGGAGTTTCTATCCGAGGAGCTGGCCAGGAGAACCCAGGCCAATCCCCGCTACTCGCAGCGGGCTTTCGCGCGGCAGCTCGGGCTCAGCGCGGGCGAGCTGTCCGAGGTGATGCGCGGAAAGCGGGCGCTGAGCGTGCGTTCCGCGCTCCGGATCGCCACCGCCCTGGGCTTCAAGCCGATCGAGACCCAGAGGCTCCTGCAGCTCTGCCAGGTGGACAAAACCAAGGGCATGGCAGCCGCCGTCCAGGCGCTCGTGCCCGGCCCGGACTCGGAGCCCACGGCGCGAGCGCTCAGCCTGGACCTCTTCCGCGTCGTTTCCGACTGGTTCTGCTTCGCGATCCTGAACCTCGTCGACACCGAGGGGTTCCGCTTCGACCCTGCCTGGATCGCCAGGCGCCTGGGCGTCTCGGCCGCCGAAGCGCGCGTCGGCCTCGAGCGCCTGGAGCGCGTGGGCCTGATC
>CAYZKI010000388.1:0-2678 GCA_964478745.1 uncultured Bacteriovoracaceae bacterium | reverse complement strand
ATCGAGGTGCCGTGCTGTTGGGTCAGTTTCAGGTCAGCCGGATCAGGCCCGGGATCGGGGGAATCCCGGCTCGTGGGTTGCCCTCGAAACGGAGGAACGCCCGGTCTCCGCCCAGGTACGTGTGAAACTTCACGCCGTACATGCCCAGAGTGTCGACCTGGTAATACTTCCCCCTTCGCTGCGCGACGGCCGTGAAGAGCAGGGAATCCTCGTCGTCTGCGTGCGCGCCCCAGGGATCGTACGAGCTCACCGAGACCCTCACCAGGAAAGCTTCGTCATAGCCCTGAGTGAACACGGGGTCGTGGATGCGCCTGTTTTCCACGATGGACACGAAAAACGGCGTCCTGTTCTTGGCAACGGCCGCGGAGTAGCTCTCCGAGCACCGAAAGATCCGATTCTCGTCACTTGCCTGGGCTTGGGCGCTGAACGCGAGGGCGAATATCACGAACGTAATGGACCGAAACATGGGTGTCTCCTTCTGGCTCGCATCGAGTACTTCGGGAGAAGGCGCTCCGCCATTTCGTATTGATCAAACTGTTTCAGGTGCGCAAACAAAGTTGACTATTAAAGTCATGCTAGAGTCGAGGGCCGTTCGACCCTTCCAAGCGCGCCATGCAGGGAGATTGAAACTAGGCTATTCTGATCAAGCATGGGCGTGTCGCCTTCCGCTTCGAGCCGTTCAACCCTCCGCCAAAGAATTCTCGCGTTCGTCGGGGCGCTGATCCTCGTTTCGCTGCTGGGTTCCACCGTCAGTCTTTACCGGATCTCCGAGGTCAGCCGGCTCCTCGACGGCATCAACCGGGTCTCGGTCCCGCTCGGTCGTCTCTTCGCCCAGATGCAGTCGGACGCGGAGGTGTTCCAGCGCGAGCTCGAGCGCGGCCTGGGTTACTCGCACTGGAAGGACCCGCATTGGAAGCCGCGCCCGGTGCCCCGCTGGATCGAGGACGTCCTCGACAGCGAGATGACCCGGATCAACGAGCTCGTGCAGATCGAGTCGGACTGGGCGCCCGCCGAGTCGCGCCAGCAGTGGCGCGAGTGGGCGAAGATGGTCTCGGACGGGCTCGCGGGCCTCAAGAGCGACGCCGCCAAGCTTTACGCGGCGCTCGAAGCGGAGGATGAGGCGACGGCCGCGCGGATCTATCCGCGCTGGGTGACGAGCCTGGACCAGTGGCGGCGCGAGCTGAAGTGGGGCGCCTCCGAGTACGATCGCGTCTTCCGCCAGACCTTCTCGCTCGCGGAGTCGAGGGTCTCGGAGCTGAAAACGGGGCTCGAGATCATCCTCGCCGTCGTGATCGCGATGTCGATGCTGCTGCTCTGGCTCGGCGAGCGCACGCTTCGCCCGCTGGGCGAGCTGACCCAGCTGGCGCGCGAGATCGCGCGGCGGGGCCTGAGGAAGGAAGACAAGGCCCTGGTCCCGGCCATCTCCGTGCGCCGGAACGACGAGGTCAGCCAGCTGTCCCGCGAGTTCCACAGCATGGCCACCGCGCTTCTCGAGCGCGAGAAGACGGTCGACGCGCAGAAGCACCGGCTCGAGGAGCAGAATCGCCTGCTGCGCGAGATCGGCGAGCTCAACGACAACATCCTCAAGTCCATCGACTCGGTCCTTCTCGTCACCGACCTCGAGGGCAAGATCACCCAGTGCAATCCCGTCGCGTCCGCGTGGCTCGGAAGCCAGGCTCAGGAGATCATCGGCTCGATGCTCCTGGGCTGGGAGCCCGTGAAGCAGGTCCTCGGACCCGCGGCCTCGGCCGATCTCCGCTCCCTCACCGAGGCCGTGAAGGTCGGTCCCATGACCGTTTCCGACAGGATCTACGCGGGTCAGCTTCTTCCGCTGCGCGACTCGCGCGGAGTGGTTCTCGTGCTCGAGGACATGACCGAGGAGCTCAGCCTCCAGGAAAGGCTCCGGCGCGCCGAGAACCTCGCCGCCGTCGGCCGCATGTCGGCGCAGGTCGCGCACGAGGTGAGGAACCCCCTGCATTCGATCGGCCTCGAGGCCGAGGTGGCCGTCGAGGCAGCGATGAAGCTCGGCAACCCGGCGCTCAAGCAGTCGCTGCAGTCGATCCTCGCCTCGGTCGACCGGCTCGAGAAGATCACCGAGAACTATCTCAAGCTCTCCCGGCTCTCGGCCGGAGAGAAAGCCGAGTTCGATCTCGGTGACGCGCTCGAGGCCGTGCTCGCCACGTACACCCCGGTCTGCGAGGCTCAAGGGGTGCGGGTCGACTGGAGACGCGAGGCCAAGGCGAGCCTTCGCGTGGTCGGAGACCGCGATCTCATGGAGCAGGCGCTCGGAAACCTGTTTCGCAACGCGCTCCAGGCGCTCGAGACGTCGGCACAGCCCGCGCCGCGCATCGAGTGGGCCCTGGGGAACGCCGAGAGCGGCCGCGTGTGGGTGAGCATCGAGGACAACGGTCCCGGCCTGGCCCCCGAGATCGAGAGCCGGCTCTTCACGCCCTTCGTCACGACGCGCGCGCAGGGCACGGGCCTCGGGCTCTCGTTCGTGAAAAAAGTTGTCGAGGATCACGGGGGAACGGTACAAGTCCGTTCCGCCGGACGCGGGCCCGCGCAGGGCGCGCGCTTCGAGCTGACGCTGCCCTCGGCCGTGGCGCCGGCCTGGGAGCAGGCCTCGGACCAACCGACTGAAGGAATTCAACCGAATGCATAAGAACCCGGCCCGCATC
>CAYZKI010000387.1:1082-2679 GCA_964478745.1 uncultured Bacteriovoracaceae bacterium | reverse complement strand
CCTCTCGGGCGAGGAAGTGCGCATCTCGGCTGAGCTGCTCTCGCAGCGCATCCGCGAGCACGGCGAAAACGCGAAGGTCCAGGGCGTTCGCGTCGCCGGCAAGCTGAAGGACGCTCTCGAGGAGCTCGAGAAGACCATGATCAAGGAAGGTCTGCGCCGCACGAACTGGAACAAGAGCCGCCTGGCGAAGGAGCTCGGCATCTCACGTGCCGGTCTCATCATGAAAGTTGAGAAATACGGCCTCGACAAGCGCAAGCTCATGCGTCCGGGCGGAGAAGGCCAAGTCGCGTAAGCGGCGTGTCCGAAGTCGCGTAAGCGACAAGTTCCGTTGGCTCCCAGTAGCCGGCGTAGGAAACTGTGTCCAACAACGTTTGACGGGCTCGGGAGAAATCCCGAGCCCGTTGTCCTTGAGCTCGATCGGAGTACAATATGAGAATGCGAACTCACATGCCACGCGCCTTCGTCATGCTCGCGTGGGTTGCCGCGCTTCTGGTGCACTCGCTCTGGATGGCTCCGGAGGTCGACGCGTGGGCGTGCTTCAGCGATCAGGAGTGCATCGATTTCTACGGATGCGGTTCCACCTACTGCAACTTTCCCGGTGGTCTATGCCAAAACACCACCTGCTCACGTTAACAGCCGTCGCATTGTTCGTGGCGCTGCCCGCGCGGGCGGCGAGCCAGCTCGTTTACGAGATCCACAATTCGCGAACGAAAAAGACCAGCTCTCGCAGGGTGCTGCTTCAGGCGCCATTCGTCCGCGACGAGCTCTGGGTAAGCAAGAAGCTGAACCACGTGGTCATCAGGAAGCTCGGCGAAATGCCGGCTCTCGAGCTGGACTTCAAAACCAAGACTTATCTGGAGCGCTTGCCTGTGGAGCGCGAGAAACCCGCCGAGCTTCCGCGCATCGAGCCCATGCCGGCCGGAAAGCGCAAGGTCGGCAAGTGGACCTGCGAGGCGACCGAGATCAAGGTGGATGGAAAGAAGGCTCGCGAAGCCTGCGTGCTTCCGCCGGAGGCGCTCGGTCTTCCGGCGATCGCCAAAGATTATCTCCGGCTTTCGAACCTGGCCGAGCCGACGGATGGGGAGACTCTCCGCATCCTCGTCGAATCCAGGATCCTGGAGGATGGGGCCCCTGTCCTGACAACGGAGCTCATCGAAGTGAAAAAGCTCCCGGATCTTCCCGAGTCCCATTTTCACGCGCCCAAGGACTTCAAGAAGAAGGAGTCCAAGGCAGCCAGGCCCGCCGCAAAATAAGTTGATTAATTAAGTATGGTATTGTAGGATTCGGTCCTTTCGGAGGCCGAATGCTGAAATACGCTGTAGTTTTATTGGCTTACGCTTCAACACTGAGCGCGTACGCGGGCCCGACTCCGTACCCGCGCTTGAATGAGGCACCTCATATTCAAGCCATGCGAGGTCTCTGGAACCCGGGGCGATTCACCGATCCCAGGAACCACGACCCCAACGGGAACTTCATGTACCTCATCCACGAGATCGATGCGGGAAGCGGCAGGTGGGTGGATATGCTGCTTGCGGACCCCCAGCTGGTGCGCGGGAACTTCCGGATCTGCTCGACGCTCATCAACCAGGACTTCATC
>CAYZKI010000387.1:382-1072 GCA_964478745.1 uncultured Bacteriovoracaceae bacterium | reverse complement strand
GCAGAACATCGGTCCCATGCACTACGAGGATATGGCCACCGGACGCACCGATAGCTACGAAGGAGCGATCCGCCACTACCTGGGGCTCACCACCCGCTTCAAGACGTGGTTCTACACGCCGGAAGGGCTTCTTCGCGCCACCCGGGACAACAAGAGAGGCTACAACGAGGTCGATATCCTGGGCACGAACGAATCGACGGGCACCCAGGTGACGACCGTCGGCATCTCGCTCAACTGCAAGGATTTCAGGAAGCTCTTCGGCAAGAAGGTGGAAAGCCACCTCTGGAACCCCGCGACCGAGCCCGGCCTGGTCGAGGAGTGCCTGAAGGGAACGGGCTCTCATCGCTACGTCCCCGACGTGGAGCGCCTCGGAAAGAGCTACCCGGTCGTGTTCTTCAGCAACTGATCACTTCCGCAGATAGCCGAACGGATAGCGCCAGCCCTGCCACTCGTTCGAGCCGGTCGAAGCGCTCGAGCTCGCGCCGGAATGCCCGAAGTAGAAACGCATGAGCACGCCGAGCTCGAGGATCGGCTTCGGGCTCAACGTGCCTCCTGACGAGACGAATTGGCCCGAAGCGGAGGTGCCGAGCGAGAAGTCGCGGGTGATCGGCCAGAGGAGACCCGCTTCGCCGTAGTAGGAGATGACCGAGCTCACTGATTCGTAGCCGTCGATCCCGGCGGAGTTCGCCA
>CAYZKI010000387.1:0-372 GCA_964478745.1 uncultured Bacteriovoracaceae bacterium | reverse complement strand
TGACCTGGAGCCGGATGATCGGGTAGGCCCCGAGAGTCGAGTAGTTCAGGAGGCCCGAAGGGGCGGAGTTCCAGCGGCCTTGGAGCCCGAGCTGGAAGTCGATGGGGTCGCGCCCGTCGGCAAAGCCGTAGAAGATCCCCATGTTGAAGGCTCCGCCGAAGTCGGTGGTAGCCGGGGTGCCCGTACCGAAAAATGACTCGCCGCCCTGTATTTTGCTGACGCCCCCGCCGGATTCGACGTAGAACGCTGCCGCGCGCGCTGTTGTCACCGGACTTGCTAGGTGGGCTATCGCCATGAGGATCCCGGCAGTCCTGAAATTCGCGCAAGCCCGGTATCTGCTCAAGAACTTCCTTCAGGACCGGGGATTCTTCG
>CAYZKI010000386.1:2379-2682 GCA_964478745.1 uncultured Bacteriovoracaceae bacterium | reverse complement strand
GTTCTCGCCGTCCTTCAGGCCCTGGTTGCGGCCTTCGACCGAGCCGTCGCTGTCGCCGCGCTGCCTGCCGTTGATCTCGCCCTCGTGCTCGCCGTCGCGATATCCCTCGCGGTAGCCGATGTCATAGGCCTCCTGGCGTTCCTCGCGTTCGCAGCGCTCGAAGCCGCGATCGTAGCCGTCGCGGCGGCCAGCCTGCAGACCGGCGTCGTCGCCCCGCGCGTTGCCTTCGGCGCCGCCGTCGGCACGGCCGTCGTCGCGGCCTTCGTTACGTGCGTCCTCGGGGCCGGCGAACGCCGACAGAGG
>CAYZKI010000386.1:1916-2369 GCA_964478745.1 uncultured Bacteriovoracaceae bacterium | reverse complement strand
CTCGAATTCAACATGAGAAGGATTGCGCACCAGGACGCGAGCTTCATGATCATTTACCCCTCGGGCATTGCGCCCGTAGATTTTCAAAGCTGCTCGCCGTGACAGCAAGCGAGGTGCCACGGGCCGAAAAGCTAAATCGTGAACCCGCTAGATAGCTTAATGCGCTGCGTCAGTAAAGGATGATTCTGCGCGAAACGCACTGGGGTCAAAACGCACGGTCAGATCGAACCGGAGGGGCATATCGATTGCAGTCTTTCAGCGTGAAGTCATTTGAATCGCGAGACTTCGCGGCGCTCACTGGCTCTGTACCTGAGTCACCATTTAGGAGGATTTTGAATGAGCATTTTAGGATGGATTCTTTTCGGATTCGTCGTGGGTTTGATCGCTCGAGCCGTCATGCCGGGACGTGACCCGTTGGGTCTCGTCGGCACCACCGTTTTGGGCGTGATCGGC
>CAYZKI010000386.1:0-1906 GCA_964478745.1 uncultured Bacteriovoracaceae bacterium | reverse complement strand
GATCGGCGCTCTTCTGGCGGGATGGATCGGCCAGGCTCTGGGACTTTACAACGCGGATGAGGGCGCGGGTTTCGTGGCCGCCACGCTCGGCGCGATCATCGTCCTGGGCATCTACTACATGGTCGTCGGCCGCCGTCGCGGCGTCACCGGCAGCCACACGGTCGATCGGATCGATCGCGCGGCGTAGGCCTTTCCGTTCAGTTTGAATTACGACCTATCTGGGAAGCCGGCTCAACGCCGGCTTTCTTGATTTTTGGCCGCCCGATCGGGCGTCCTGTACTAGACTGAGGGTATGGGGAGCTGGGGAAGCCGGATCGTTCCGTACTTTCATCCGATCGCCGCGTTTCTCACGGCGCGCGTCCTGGCGAGCGCGGCCGCCCTGATCGGATCGGCCAGCATCCCGGCGAACCCGACGATTTCGGCCGGAGGATATTCAAAGCCTGTTTACTCCCGGTTCATGGAGCTCGTGTTCGGCGTCTGGGAGAAGTCGGACGCCCTGTGGTACCTGCACCTGGCTCGGGACGGTTACGGGACGAGCAGCGCCGAAGCCGCTTTCTTCCCGCTCTATCCTCTCCTGATCCGCATCCTCGAGTGGATGACGGGGCTGCCGCCGATCGTCGCGGCGATCGCGATCTCGAACGCGGCGTTTCTGGGGGCCTTGATCCTGCTTCATTCGATGTTCCGCGCGGACCTCGGGCCCGAGCCCGCCAAGCGGGCCCTCTGGCTGATCGCGCTGTTCCCCGGGAGCTTCTTCTTTCTCGCGCCCTACACGGAGTCGTTGTTCCTCTTTCTTTCCGTGGCCGCTTTCTTCTGCGCGCGCACGGGGCGCTGGTGGCTCGCAGGCGCCTGCGGGGCTGCCCTCGGCCTGACTCGCAATCTCGGCGTCCTGATCCTCGTGCCGCTGCTCTTCGAGGTGTTCCGGCAGCGGAAGGGCCTGGTCCGGGTGTTCCTCGTGCCCTCCGGGCTGCTCGCCTGGTGCATCTACTGCTACTTCAAATGGGGCGACCCGATCGCGTTCGTGAGGGCGCAGTCGAACTGGGGGAGAGAGGCTTCCTTCCCGCTCACGACGATCTGGACGGGCATCGAGCAGGCCTGGCAGTTCGCGGCGACCGCGCCGGGCGGAGTGTACATCCTCGAGGCGTTCGCGGTGCTCTTCGCGTGCGTCGCCGCGGTCGCGGCGTGGGTTCATCTCCCGAGGTCTTACGCGGCATGGATCTGGATGCTGCTCGTGCCGCCGCTCTGCGCGGCTTATCCCGGGCGGGTGCTGCTTTCGAGCCTCCGGTTCGTCGCGGTGATCTTCCCGGTCTTCGCCTCGTGGTCGCTCCTGCCGAGGCAGGAGCTTTGGGACGGGCCGCTTCGCCTGGTGTTCGCCGGGCTCTACGGGCTGGCGGTGGCGCTTTACGTCGCGAACCAGAACCTGTTCTGACGGGGGCCGCGTCTCAGATCAGGCGGTGATGCTCCTTCAGGATGCAGCGATCGGAGATGACGATGAGCCCGGCCTTTCGCGCGCGCTCTTCGGCTTCCGGGTGGGTGACCCCTTCCTGGAGCCAGAGGACCTTGGCCCGCTTCTCGATGGCCTGGTCGACGATCTCAGGGACGGCGTCGGAGCGGCGGAACACGTCGACGATCTCGATCGGGTCGGCGAGGTCCCTGAGCGACGCGTGGGCTTTCATGCCCAGGACTTCCGTCTCGTTCGGGTTCACGCAGCTGATCTCGTAACCTTGGGACATCATGTATCGGGTGACGCCGTGGCTCGCGCGCGACGGGTCGGAGCTCAGCCCGACGACGGCGATTTTCCTGAAGGACAGGGCTTTGCGGATCAAGTTGTCGTCGGGATGCTTCATAGCGATTGATGCTAGCGGGAATCGGGGCTAGCCTTCAAGGCATGGCGCGCGCATGCACGGTG
>CAYZKI010000385.1:609-2707 GCA_964478745.1 uncultured Bacteriovoracaceae bacterium | reverse complement strand
GGGAGCCCCGGCGCCAACCCGCGCCCGCGGGGCCGAGATGTGAACGAAAACCCCCTGTTGTGAAGCGGGCCACGGCCGGGTTGCACCCCGACCGCGGCCCTCGATCGACCCCTGCTTTCCCAGGAGCCAACCGTGCACCACGCATCGGCATGCAGCGTCGTATCCCATGAGGTCCAGCCATGATCCGTCTCGGCGACTCGGGCTGGTGGCTCGACCCGACGGCGAAGGGTTGGGTTCTTCTCCAGGTCGTGGGGAAGGGCCGGAAGCGCTCGACGAGGCGCTTCGGGGAGTTCACATCTGTCCAGCACGTGCTGCAGCAGCGCGCGGTCGCCTTGCCGGACGAGGTTCGGGCGGAGGTGGCGGAGCTGATCGCGGCTGGTGACGAGGGGGAGGAGGCGGTGGGGGAGATGCCAAGCTGGGGGAGTGTCAGAAGAACGGTGTAAACGGCACCGCGAGGGCGGGATCCTCTGACCCCGTAGGGAGACCCTCCGATGACGAAGCCGAAGCCAGATGAGCGACGAATCCCCGATGACCTGATCGACCAGCTCCTCGCCAACTACGAGAAGCCCGAAGACCTGACCGGCGAGACCGGCATCCTGAAGCAGCTCACGGCGCGCTTGGTCGAGCGCGCGATGCAGGCCGAGATGACGGAACACCTCGGCTACGAGAAGCATGCGCCCGAAGGCCGTGGCATGCCAAACTCGCGCAACGGCACTCGGACCAAGACCCTGAAGACCGACCAGGGAGAAGTCGAGATCGAGGTCCCGCGTGATCGCGAGGGCACGTTCGAGCCGCAGCTCGTGAAGAAGCGGCAGACGCACTTCACGGGCTTCGACGAACGCATCCTGGCGCTCTACGCCCGCGGCATGACCGTCCGCGACATCCAGGGCCACCTGGAGGAGCTCTACGGGGTCGAGGTCTCGCCGGACCTGATCTCGCGGGCAACGTCGGCCGTCATGGAGGACGTCGTCGCCTGGCAGAATCGGCCGCTCGACGGGGTCTATCCGATCGTCTTCCTCGACGCCCTCGTCGTGAAGATCCGCGACCAGGGCGTGGTCCGAAACAAGTCGGTCTACCTGGCGATCGGCGTCTCCGTGCACGGCACCCGTGAAGTCCTCGGCCTGTGGATCGAGCAGACCGAAGGCGCCAAGTTCTGGCTCAAGGTGATGAACGAGCTGAAGACGCGCGGCGTGAACGACATCCTGATCGTCTGCTGCGACGGACTGAAGGGCTTCCCCGAGGCGATCGAGAGCGTGTTCCCGAAGGCCACGGTCCAGACCTGCATCGTGCACATGATCCGGAACTCGTTGCGCTACGTCAGCTTCAAGGACCGGAAGGCGGTCGTGAAAGACCTGAAGCCGATCTACACCGCGGCCAACCGCACTGCGGCCGAAGCCGCGCTCACTGCCTTCGAGACCAAGTGGGGTCGGCGCTACGAGATGATTTCCTCGTCCTGGCGCGCCAACTGGGAGCGCGTCGTACCGTTCCTCGACTTCCCGCCCGAGGTCAGGCGCGTGATCTACACGACCAACCAGATCGAGGCGTTGAACTCGAGCCTCAGGAAGCTGCTCCAGTATCGCGGCCACTTCCCGAACGACGAGGCCGTGACCAAGATCCTCTACCTGGCTCTGCGCAGGCTGGAGAAGAAGTGGGAGCGATCGCTCTGGAACTGGAGCGCCGTGCTGGGACAGTTCGCCGTGTTCTTCCAAGGACGCATCCCGGCGCTGTAGAACTGTGATTTCCACCCGCCCCTCGCGGTGCCGCTTACACCGTTCTTCTGACACTCCCGGTGGGCACCACTTGTCTGGGGGCGGTAGCGGCTCGGGCTGCGGCAACGGCTGACCAGCGGACCGCGGAGGTTCGCCACTCGGGCGCTACGCGTGGTATGGCGTAGAAGCACACACCGGTTGCAGTACAGGCGTGAGCCCTTCCCCTCAGCCTGCTGCGGGTGTCAGTCCCCGCCCGCCGACTCCGTCCCCGTCGACTCGGGCTCCACCGGCGTCCCGGCCCGCGCCCTCTCTTCGAGCTTCTCGGCCAGGGCGTCGAGGTGCTCCCGCGACAGCTCGCTGATCCGCCCCGGCTGCGAGCCGATCTCGGT
>CAYZKI010000385.1:0-599 GCA_964478745.1 uncultured Bacteriovoracaceae bacterium | reverse complement strand
CTACCCGGGTCGTCATGATGGTAAGGCTTTCCATATCCCTGCTGGCGCCAGCTCGGGCAACTCCGTTGGAATCGGTCTTTGTAGGCACGATGCCGGAGGACGTCGTGGCCGCAACCTCTACGCCACCCCTCGGGCGCAGGTCGCTTCCTAGGCACAAAACGTATACGTCGTCCATGTATCTACTAGTCCGTTCAGCGACGAACAGCGAGAAATAAGATATCGTGTTGATGGTGCCGGTCGGAGTGATGGCTGACAGGGTGCAGGAAAGCCGGCCGATGGCTATCCCAGCAAGTCCGGCGGTGAGAGCTGTAGCTACTGTAATCGATGTTTTTCTCATGGCGGCAATACTGCAAGCCCACCATGCTCATGAGCGCACCAGCAAGCTGCATAGCAGCACATGCACGGGGTGACGTCATCGGTGCATTCCAAGACGGTGGACAAGAAGAATCCGAGGCTGTTGTTCTCATCGTCAATCGGCCCATGCAGGGCCTCGTATCGGATGGCTTCAGGGGTGGAAGTCTCGTCGATAGCGTCATTCTCGTGGGCGGACATCAAGTCCCTAGCCCACTCTAGGTCGCCACTGGCCTTTGCCAAGCAGC
>CAYZKI010000384.1:0-2707 GCA_964478745.1 uncultured Bacteriovoracaceae bacterium | reverse complement strand
GACCTCGAGTACAAGGATCACCGCCACCCCACGGGCGTGAAGTTCTCGGGCCCGGTCGAGGACGCGCGCCGGCGCGATTTCACGATCAACGGCCTGTTCTACGACCACAAGACCTCCCGCATCCTGGACTGCACGGGCGGGATCGACGACCTCAAGGGCCGGGTGATCCGCGCGATCGGCGATCCCCGCGAGCGTTTCCAGGAGGACGCGCTCAGGCTGCTCCGCGCGGTGAGGTTCTCGGCCGCGCTGGGATTCCCGATCGAGGCCGCGACGGCCGACGCGATCAAGTACCGCTCGAAGCTGATCCAGCACGTGAGCGCCGAGAGGATCCGCGACGAGCTCACTCTCATGTGGACCGGGCCGCGCCCGGCGCAGGCGCTCGAGGGGCTCTTCCGCCACGGACTCCTCCGTCACGTGCTCCCGGAGATCGAGGCGCTTCGCGGCGTCGCGCAGATTCCCGTCTATCACGCGGAAGGGGACGTCTGGTCGCACACCCTGAAGGTGCTCGAGAACCTGGCCGCGCAGGCGCCGAAGCGGAGCCTGACCCTGGCGTGGGCCGCCGTTCTGCATGACATCGGCAAGCCCGGCGCCGCCCAGCGCAGCGGCAAGACGAACTTCAACGCGCACGAGATCGACGGCGCGAAGATGGCGGCCGCGATCGGGGCCCGCCTGCGCATGTCGCAGGCGGAGACGCAGACGATCTCGTCGCTGGTCGCCGATCAGCTCAAGATCCGCGGCGTGTTCCAGATGCGCGAGGCCACGCTCCAGCGGCTGATCCGCGAGCCTCATTTCGAGGAGCTCCTGGCGCTGCATCGCGCGGACGCGACCGCCTCCGACGGCAACCTCGCCTACTTCGAGTTCTGCTCGAGCCGGCTGGCGGATCTCAAGAGCAAGCCCGCGACTGACGCGGGAAAGCTCGTGAACGGCGACGACCTGATCCAGCTGGGGCTGAAGCCGGGGCGCGACTTCACGGATATCCTCAGGACGATCGAGGACCTCGCTCTCGAGGGACAGCTTCATTCGAAGGACGAGGCGCTCGAATACGTGGTCAGGCATTTCGTGAAGTGATTCGCTTCTGGTAAGCTTGGGCTTCCCTATGAACACGGAAGCTCCTCTTCTCGAAGCCCGGAACCTGTCCCGCGAATTCACCTTGCCGAACGGAAAGACCCTCAGGGCCGTGGACGGCGTGAGCCTTTCCCTCAGGCCGGGAGTCTGCTTCGGCCTGCTGGGCCCGAACGGTGCCGGAAAGACGACGACGATCGAGATCCTCGAGGGGATCCAGACGCCGCTGTCGGGAGAGATCCTGTTCCGCGGGAAGAACGTGGCCACCGAGCTCGGTCATCGCGAGTACGCCGCGCAGATCGGCATCCAGTTCCAGAGCACCTCGCTCCAGGAACGGCTGTCGGTCGAGGAGACGCTCGATCTCTTCGCGTCCTTCTATCCGAAGGGGCTCGATCGCGCGGAGCTCGTGAAATGGTGCGATCTTCCGGAGCTTCTCGAGCGCGACGTGAACCACCTTTCGGGCGGGCAGCGCCAGCGCGTGCTTCTCGCTCTCGCGCTCCTGAACGACCCGGCTCTCGTCTTCCTCGACGAGCCGACGACGGGCCTCGACCCCGCGGCGCGCCGGGGCTTCTGGGAGCTGATCCGGCAGGTGCAGGCTCGCGGAAAGACGATTCTGCTGACCACCCATTACATGGACGAGGCTTACGAGCTTTGCGACGAGATCGCGATCATGGATCGCGGCAGGATCATCGCGCAGGGCGCGCCGGACGCGTTGCTGACCAAGCACTTCCAGGGCGGCTCGATCAGGCTGCCGAACAATGGCGCGATCCGCGACCCGGGGCGCATCCCCGGCGACTTCTTCGAGCGAGGCGAGGCGGTCGAGATCCAGACCACGCGCATGGAGGATACGCTGCGCGCGCTCCTTTCCGAGGGCGTCAAGCTGGACGGCATCCAGGTGAGGCAGAAGAACCTCGAGGATCTTTTCATCGAGCTCACGGGCCGCGGCTTCGCGGAGGCCGAGGGCGGCGAGGCGCAGGGGGAAAGCGGGGCATCGTCATGAACAAGCTTTGGGCGCTCGTCGGTGCGAGAAACAAGGAGTTCTATCGCGACAAGGGCACGCTGATCTGGACCTTCGTCTTTCCGTTCATCGTGATCCTGGGTTTCGCCTTCGGGTATACGGGCGGGGACCAGGCGCTTTTCAAGGTCGGGACGATCGGGTCGAGCCCTGAGCTCGAGGAGTTCCGGAAGACTCCCGCCATGCAGTTCGTCGACGAGGGAGTGGGCGACCGGGGGGTTCACGTCCGCAAGGTCGAGCGGCATCAGCTCGACCTCCTGGTCGACGCGGTCGAGAAGCGTTACTGGGTGAACTCGGACTCGGTGAAGGGTGCGGCGGCCGAGCGGCTGCTGCAGGCCACGATGAAGGGGTTCGAGCGCGCGCCCGTGCAGGGGAGCGAGATTCGCTACGTCGACTGGCTCATTCCGGGGATCCTGGCCATGAACATGATGTTCAACGCGCTCTTCGGGGTAGGGTACACGATCGTGCGTTACCGCAAGAACGGCGTGCTGAAGCGGCTGCGCGCCACGCCGGTCACGGCGCTTCACTTCCTGGCGTCCCAGCTGATCTCTCGCCTCTTCATCCTGCTGGCGACGAGCGGCGTCGTGCTGGCGGGGGCGTGGCTGATCGTGCGGTTCCCGTTCCGAGGGT
>CAYZKI010000383.1:1454-2734 GCA_964478745.1 uncultured Bacteriovoracaceae bacterium | reverse complement strand
GTCGAGATCTTCCCGCGGGCATGGCCATCGATCGAGGCTTTCGCCGCGCGGATGAGCTCGGCGAGCGCGCCTTCCTTCGTCTCGCCCTTCGCTTCCGCGCGAAACGCCTCGAGCCTGAGGGCGTTGAGGAAACCGAAGTCGCAGTATCCCAGGTGGAGCGCCAGGAACACGGCCCAGCTCGAAAGCAGGATCGCGTCTTCATAGCGGGTCACGCTCATCTCGCGCGCTTCGAGCAGGAGATCGAAAGGAATCGCGTCGCAGAGCTCGTTGGCGAAAACGGCGACGAAGAACGGCTCGATGGTCGGACCGCCGTCGCTCATGTTCCAGAGCGGGCCGACGAGCCTGAGGATCGCGTCCGAGACCTCGAAGGACGAGGGAGGGATCGGAACCTCAGGGTAGGACTCTTCGCCGGCCCCCGAGATCGATCCCGTTCCGGAGGGCTCCCATCTGAGAAGCCCGCGGACAGCGCGTGCGGTCTGCCGCGCGGAAGCGGTCGAGTCGATGAACTCCGGCATGAAGAACGACTCGAAGGGCGCGAGCCTCTGCAGCTCCTCGGCGGTGAAGAAGTCGAGCGGGCCTTTGACCGCGACGAACTTCTCGTTGAGCTTCATGTACACGTACACCGGCGAGTGCATGAGCGCGTACGGGCTCACCGTGTGAATCGGACAGAGTCGCAGTTTTTCCGCTGCCTGCCTCGGCAGTTTCTTGTTTGAGAAGTCCATTGCGGTATTCCGCAGTAGACGCATCGGAAAAAACCGAAGGACAATGAAGGAGTTAGCTCAAGTTTCCTCGGCGTAGTGACACGCCGCGGTGTGCTTCTCGCGCTGACCGATGCCGAGATCGCGAAGCTTCGGCTCGTCGACCCGGCAATTGTCCTTGGCGATCGGACACCTAGGATTGAAGTGACAACCTTCTGGCGGTCGGATGGGCGAAGGAACATCGCCACGCAGGACGATGCGCTCATGACGACGCTCTGGGTCAGGAATCGGAATAGCCGACAGAAGCGCCTTAGTATAGGGATGCCTCGGGTTGGCGTAGAGTTCCTCGGCCGCCGCCATTTCGGCGATCTTCCCGAGGTACATGACAGCCACGCGGTTCGAGATGTGTTCGACGACCTTCAGGTCGTGCGCGATGAACAGGTAAGTGAGCCCCAGCTCCTTCTGCAGGTCCTGCATGAGGTTGATGATCTGGGCCTGGATCGAGACATCGAGCGCCGAGACCGGCTCGTCGCAGACGATGAACTCCGGCTCGACCGCGAGCGCGCCGGCGATGCAGATGCG
>CAYZKI010000383.1:0-1444 GCA_964478745.1 uncultured Bacteriovoracaceae bacterium | reverse complement strand
CCTCCCGACGGAGCCCGCAAAGATCCAGGAGCTTGTAGATGCGCGCGCGGCGCTCGTCCTTGCTCTGCACGAGGCTGTGGATGTCGAGCGGCTCGCCGAGGATGTCCTCGACGGTCATGCGGGGATTCAGCGAAGCGTAGGGATCCTGGAAGATGATCTGCATCCGGCGCCGGAGCTTGCGCATCTCCTGCGTCGAAAGCTTCAGCACGTCCTGACCCTTGTAGAGGACCTCGCCGGAAGTCGGCTCGATCAGTCGCAGGATGCAGCGGCCGAGCGTCGACTTCCCGCAGCCGCTCTCCCCGACGAGCCCGAGCGTCTCGCCCTTGGCGATGTCGAAGGACACGCCTGAAACCGCCTTCACCGAGGCGACCTCGCGCGACAACAGGCCCCCCTTGATCGGGAAGTGCTTCACGAGGTTGCGAACCGAAATGAGGGTCTCGCTCATAGGATCCCGTCCCGAATGCAGCGGATCGAGTGAGGGATGCGCGCCTTTTCCGCGACGATGGTGCGAAGGTCGGGCTGGCCCGCCTTGCACGCGTCGATCACGAACGTGCAGCGGTCCTGGAAGCGGCATCCCTGCGGAAGGCTCAGCATGTTCGGCACGATACCGGGGATGGCCTTGAGCCTCTGCTTTGCGCCCAACGTCGGGATGCTGTCGAGAAGCCCCCGCGTATAAGGCATTTTCGGATTCTTGAAGATCTCGGTGACGTCGGCGTGCTCGACCACCTTGCCGGCGTACATGACGATCACCTCGTCGGCCATCTCGGCGACGACGCCCAGATCGTGCGTGATCAGGATCAAGCCCATGCCGACCTTCTGCTGGAGGTCGCGGAGCAGGTCGAGGATCTGCGCCTGGATCGTCACGTCGAGCGCGGTGGTCGGCTCGTCGGCGATCAGGACGCTCGGATTGCAGGAAAGCGCCATCGCGATCATCACCCGCTGGCGCATACCGCCCGAAAGCTGGTGCGGATAATCGTCGATGCGCTTGTCAGGAGAGGGGATGCCGACCAGCTTCAGCATCTCGATCGCCTTGTTGCGGATCTCGCTCTTCGGCAGGTCCTGGTGGAGCTCGATCGCCTCCATGATCTGGTTGCCGATCGTGAAGACCGGGTTGAGCGACGTCATCGGCTCCTGGAAGATCATCGAGATATCGTTGCCCCGGATCTTCCGCATCTGCGCCATGTCGAGGTCGACGAGATTCTTGCCCTGGTAAAGGATCTGCCCGCCGAGAATTCGGCCCGGCGGAGTGGGGATGAGCCGCATGATCGCGAGGCTCGTGACGCTCTTCCCGCAGCCGCTCTCGCCGACGATTCCCAGCGTCTTGCCCTTGAAGACGTCGAAGCTGACGTCATCGACCGCCTTCACCTCGCCGCCATCGGTGAAAAAGGACACCTTGAGGTTCTTCACCTCGAGGACTTTCTCGGTTTGTGGCTTGGGGCTGGTC
>CAYZKI010000382.1:0-2735 GCA_964478745.1 uncultured Bacteriovoracaceae bacterium | reverse complement strand
ACATGAACTCGCGCAGCGGCGCCTCGGCCCGCTCGTACGCCATCTTCTGGTCGATCTTCTCGTTCATGTACGGCTCGAGCGAGTCGTTCGCGATGGTCTTGAAGGTCGGCGCCATCACGAAGAACGAAAGGAAAAGAGCGAGCCCGACGATAAGCTGATTGGGCGGCATCTGCTGCGTGCCCAGCGCCTGGCGCATGAAGCTCAGCACGACCACGATGCGGGTGAACGACGTCATCATGATCAGGATCGCCGGCGCGAGCGAGAGCACCGTGAGCATCATCACGATGCGCAGCACGGCGACCACGTCAGCGGGCTTCTGGCCGTTGGCGAACGAGAGGCTCAAGGACGGCAACGTCACGCCCGAGGTGCCGGGAACGTAGGCGCCGCCCGCCCCTTCCGCGAGCGCGGCCGGCGAAAGCACGGCCGCGGCGGCGCCAGCTGCGCCTACCGCGACGAGAGTCCGAATCAGGGCTCCGGAGATCCTCTTCATAGCGGCTTGAGCCCCTCCAGCCGGCTCTTGATCCGCGCGCGCACCTCGTTGGAAGACATGGCGGACGACGGCGGGATCGCCGGCCCGCTCGCGATCTGCGGCTTCGAGGCCTCGAGTCCCAGGAGATCCGAGAAACGAGGCTGCCCGGCGGCCATCGCACCGGCCGGAGCCTGCGGGCTCATGGCCATCGGCACCGCCGGAGTCAGCCCGTCGATGTCGTCGGATTCGGCGAGATCGGACTCGCTTCCGAGCTGGCTGATCAGGTTGATCGAGTCGCCCGAGACGCCGAGCACCAGGGTCCTGCCGCTGATCTTGACGACCGCGATGCTCTGCTTGGGGCCGAGGTACTGGGTGGAAACCACCTCGATGACCTTCGATCCGCCGCCGAGCTTGCCTTTCGCGAGCTTCGCGATCGCTCCGGCCATGAGGTTCTTCGAGCCGAGCTCGCCGGTCTTGAACTTGCGGAACGCGAAAGCGGCCACGAGGAAGATGCCGAGCACGATGGCGAGCTTGCCGAATGCCGCCCAGAGGCTCGGAAGAGGCTTGCCGCCCGTAAGGCGACCTTCAGGCTTCCCTTCGGACTTGTCCGCCTTGGAACCCTTCTTCTCCGCTTTCTCGCTCTTCTCGGCCTTGTCGGCCTTCTCCCTGGGCTCAGCGGCCTGCTGCTGGGGAGAGGGCTCGGACTTGAGCACCTTCTCGAGCAGGGCGCGCTCCTCGGACTCGCTGATCTTGAGCTCGTTGCCCTTCGCCTGCGCCGCGGCCGACGGAGCGGACGCGCTGAGGTTGACGCTGTCGGAGGCGGCGCCGAGCTTGAGCGTCAGCACCTTCCCGTTCGGCTTGAACGTGAAGCTGTCTTTGAAGTCGTCGGCCTTTCCGTTGACCGAGATCCGGCAGCGGACCAGGCGGGGCGCGTACTGGTAGGCGAAGATCTTGGTCATGGTGTCGCCGTTGACCGAGGAGATCTTCGCGGGGTACACCGCCGCGTCCGTCAGGCTCACCTGGATGATGTCGTTGAAGAACTCGACGCGGATCTGATCCTTGGAAACCTTGCCGTCGAAGAGCAGATCGACCTGGCTTCCGTTAGTGATCTGGACCTGCTTGAGAGTGGTCAGAGGCGCGGCGTCGGCGGGCGATCCCGCGGTCATCCCGCAGGCCCCCACCAGCAGCAGCGCTAACTTTTTGAAAACCCGTTTCATAACCAGCCTTCCTAGCCAGATACCCGGACATCCTGTCCGAGGGGTAAAGACATGCTTGATGCTCCGTTGCTTACTTCAACTGCTCGATGCGCTCGACCGGGGAAATGATGTCGGTCAGACGAATACCGAACTTCTCGTTCACGACGACCACCTCGCCGCGGGCGACGAGCTTGTCGTTCACCAGGACCTCCAGCGGCTCGCCCGCGAACTTCGAGAGCTCGACCACCGAGCCCTGCGCGAGCTGCAGGATGTCGCGAATCGCCATCTTCGTGCGGCCGAGCTCGACGGTCACCTTCAGCGGGATGTCGAGGATGAAGTCGAGCGACTGGACCGGAGGAGCGGATTTCGCGCCGCCCATCGGGGCGCCCGCGGGAGCGCCTCCGCCCGGGTTCGCCGCGGCCGCGCCGCCCATGCCGCCCATGGCCGCGCCGGGGCCACCGGGCTGTGCGTCGATCGGGGCCTGCGACCCAGCCGCCGCGAGAGCGGCACCGATGTCGCCCAGGTTCACGTTGTCGAGCGGGGCCTGTGCTGCTTCATCAGCCATTGAGATCTCTCCTCTTTTTATGGGGCGAAAGCCCTGAAAAGTTTTCGCCCATAGCTATTCGTTATCCACGTATCGGGTCACCTGCACGGCCCTGTTGCCGCGCGAGACGCCGAACAAGCACTTGAACTTGCCCACGCCCTCGACGAGCAGCTCGAGCTCGCCGTCCGCGTCCTGGTTGAGCGGGATGATGTCGCCGACGTTCAGGTTCACCAGGTCGCCCACGGTGATCTGGCTCGCTCCCAGGTTCACGAGCACGTTCGCCTCGGCGTTCCTCAGATGGTCTTCCATCTTCGCCATCCATTCCTTGTCGTGGCGGTCGGACTCGGTCTGGAAGGAGGCATTGAGCTTGTTCTTGATGGGCTCGATCGTCGAGTAAGGGATGACGAGAGCGATCGTGCCGCTCGCGTTCTCGAGCTCGACCTCGAAGGTGGTCGAGATGATCACGTCCGAAGGCGGGACGACGCCGACGAACTGGGGGTTCACCTCGGTGCGGACGAAGCTGATC
>CAYZKI010000381.1:0-2736 GCA_964478745.1 uncultured Bacteriovoracaceae bacterium | reverse complement strand
GGCGACATCCTCGTGGTCGAGGACCTGGTCATCCAGAACATCTCGCTCTCGAAGGAGCTCGAGAACGCCATCGAGGCCAAGATGGTGCAGGAACAGGAGGCCGCGAAGGCCAAGTTCATCCAGCAGAAGGCCGAGATCGAGGCCAACACGGCCGTGATCCGAGCCAAAGGCGAAGCCCAGGCGATCCAGGTCCGCGGCCAGGCCATCCGGAACAATCCGGGGCTCGTCCAGCTCCAGATCGTCGAGAAGTGGGACGGAAAGGCCCCGCTCGTGGTCGGCGCCGGCAGCGGCTCGAACATCCTCCTGCCTCTGGGCAAGATCGCGGAGTAACGCCTTGACCGGCCGCAATCCGAGGGTGCGCTCGTTTCTCGCGGTCGCGATCCCTCTCGCCCTCGCCGCCGCCTTGATCCTCGCGTTCCCCTCCGTGGCGAGGTTCGTCGAAGGGGCGGCGCTGAGCCTGCGCCGCTTCTGGTGGCTCGTGCTGATCGGCCTGATGGGCGGCTGGGCCGCCTTCACGCTGAGCAGGCGAAACCGCTGAAGCCGCGGGTTACTGCGTCCCGATCGTCGAGTACAGGGTCGTGCAGTTCACGCCCCTGCCCTGGTACGGGCTCGAGCTCGAAAGGCAGAAGTTCTCTCCGGCCATGTCCGTGAACCCCACGTCGTTCATCGTCGCGGGGAAGAGATTTCCCTCTCCTGCCGAGTTGTAACGCGAGTACATGTCCGCCGAACTGTCCGTCATGACGTTCCGCCGGAACACGATCCCGGGGAACAGCAGGTCGAAGACGAGCTGGCCGAAGCCCGCGCTCTCGCCCCAGATGTGCTCGTGGACGATGTTGTCGGTGAATACGAATCCGGATGACTGGCCGCCGGCGATGTACACTGCCTGATTCGCGTTCAGTACCGTATTGTGAACCACCTGGACGTCCGACGGGGAGTCCAGGATGAGCAAGAACCTCCCGGTCGCGCCGTTATACGTGTAGTAGTTGCCGTTCACGTCGTAGAACAGGTTGTTCTCGATGCGTATCCTGTAGGTCCTTTGGCTGGGCTGGAGATTGTCCGTGCCCAGGATGTTGATCCCAGCGCCGACGTGCCTGACGATATTGTTCGAGAAGGTCACGTCCTGGACGGCGCACCAGCTGCACCCCCCGTCCTGGTTGCGGACGGTGAACAGGATCGAGGGTCCCGCCTGCGAGTGCTCCCAGTGGTTCTCGAGGATGTTTCCCTCGATCAGCACGCGCCTGGCGTTCTTGAGCTCGAGCAGGTTCTTCACCGACCAGTTCTGGCCGGCGTAGTTCGGGGAACGCGGCCACCACGAGAGCGGACGGGAGATCAGGTTGCGGCGGATGACGATGTCCGACGGAACCAGGCCCGGGATGCCCGGATCCGCGCCGCCGAACAGCACGTTCTCGCCGGCGCCCTCCAGGTAGTTGTTCTCGATCCGATACGGACCCGGCCCGTTCCAGCCGCCGATGGCCTGGGTGTCGTAGCCGATGCCGTGGCAGTTCGACAGGTAGGAGTCGATCACCGCGGTCTCGCCGCTGTTCAGTCCCACGCAGCGGCTCACGTCGCCCGTGTCGTTGCCGTGGACATAGACGCGATCGAGGATCAGGTGGTGTGGCACCTGGTTCATGGCCTCCTGGCTCGGACAATCAGCACAGGTCTGCTTGCTTTCGCCGAGGCGCACGATGCCGTAGTTGAGCGGCAGCCCGGCCGTCAACCCGACCTCGACGCCGACGATGCGGTAGTATCCCGCCCCTGCCGGCACGGAGATGCTCCGATCGATCGCGGGCACTACGGTGGAGAGCGCGGGCTCGACGTTCGGTGAGAGGATCTTCGGCATCGCCGCGCGATGAACGCTCGGCTTGACCCGGGTACCCTGCGCGGGGATTCCCGACAGGCTCGAGGTGCGGATCACGATCCAGCGGTTGCCCGGGTTGCTCTTCACCGGCAACCGGAAGTTGCCGATGAAGGTCGCGCCCGCCGCGAGCTCGATCGTATCTCCAGGCACGGCGCGATCGATCGCCGCCTGCAGGCTCTCACCCGCGTTCACGCGAATCAGGGCGCCGGACTGCGAGGGATAGTCGGTATTCACCTGCACGAGAGGTCTCACGGGCGCGCCCGCAGTGGGAGGCGCGCTGGGACTCGGGGACGGGCTCGGGAGCGGCGACGGAGTCGGGCTCGGAGCGGTGCCCGGGTCGATGTACATCCTGAGGAAGTCGAAATCAGCCACGACGCCCTCGGCGCCGGGCTGGTCGAACACCAGCCGGAGAACGTGCCTTCCCTGCGTGAGAGGTACACCCCCCTTCTGGAAGATATTGTAACTGTACCAGCTGCCCGTCGCCGTGACCTGGATCGGCCCGGAGACGTTCACGCCGTCCACTTCGAAGTGGAACGTGCCGCCGTTCAGGGCGCTCGCCGCCCAGGCTTCCATCACGTAGTTCGCGCTCGCGGAAACGTCGATCGTGTATTCGAGCCATTCGCCGGGATACTTGTTTACTGTGTAAAAACAATCGACGCTGCCGATCGAATCTTGGAGCGAACATCAGGCATCAATCCGAGTCGCGCCTGCGGGCGAGTGCTTGATCCCCACTCCGCGCGCCTCGAAACCCTCGCGGTCCTGGATGGGACGAGCTCCCGAGCGATATCGGCATCCTCTTTCTCCTTGTAATTAATGACGCTATGCGTTATCTGGCCGCATGCGCTCATTTCTATCGGTTCTGACTCTGATCGCCGCCC
>CAYZKI010000380.1:0-2772 GCA_964478745.1 uncultured Bacteriovoracaceae bacterium | reverse complement strand
ACCTTATATAGGGGTGTTCTCGCTCTTGATTCGAGCATAGGCGCGGGTTAGGGTTCGCATTACTGCAGCTGAGCACGAGGTAACTTATGGTTTTCGAAGAGATCCGCCGCGAAGGCACCGGTAGGCCCGACTCCGTTGATTTCGAACAGGTCGTTTACTTCAACGATCCGAAGGTCGGCCTTCGCGCGATCGTGGCGATGCACTCGACCGCGCTTGGCCCCGCCACGGGCGGCTGCCGCATGTGGAATTACGCGAACGAAGACGAGGCGCTCACCGACGTTCTCCGTCTTTCCAAAGGGATGACTTACAAGGCGTCCGTCGCCGGGTTGAACTGGGGCGGCGGCAAGGCGGTCATCATCGGCGACGCGAAGACTCAGAAGACCCCGGAGATGATGAAGCGCTTCGGTGAGTTCGTGGAACGCCTGGGCGGCCACTACATCACGGCGAAGGACGTCGGCATCGGCTCGGACGATCTCAAGGCCGTGAAGACGAAGACCCGGCACGTGCTCGGCATCGACGGTGAGCCCGGCTCGAGCGGCGACCCGTCGCCCGCGACGGCGTTCGGCGTCTATCACGGCATGAAGGCCGCCGCGAAGCACGCGTTCGGCTCCGAATCTCTCAAAGGCCAGCGCGTGGCGCTCCAGGGCCTTGGCAGCGTTTCCTACTACCTGCTCGAGCACCTCGCGGCCGAAGGCGCGAAGGTGGTCGGCTGCGATATCGATCAGGCCGTGATCGATCGCGCGGTGAAAAAGTACGGGATAGAAACCTGCTCGCCGAACTCGATCTTCGACGTCCAGTGCGACATCTTCGCTCCAAGCGCCCTCGGCGGCGCGATCAACAAGGACACTCTGCCGCGCATCAAGGCGAAGATCATCGCCGGCGCCGCGAACAACCAGCTCGCCACTCCCGATGCGGGCGCCGAGGTCGTGAAGCGCGGAATGGTCTACTGTCCCGATTACGTGATCAACGGCGGCGGCCTGATCAACATCTACTATGAGGCGATGCCGGGCGGTTACAGCCGGAGCCGCGCGTTCGCCCATGTCGAGAAGATCGGTCAGACCATTTCGCAGATCCTCGAGCGCTCGAAGGCCGAGAATCTGCCGAGCCATCTGATCGCCGACCGGATGGCGGAAGAAAGAGTAGCCAAAGCCCGTAATGTCTAACCTTCGGCCTCCTGACCCGCTTGGGCTTCAGCGAGTAGTCGAACCGAAAGGCTCCCTTCCGCAGCAGGCGGAGAAGGTCGATCCCTCCCTTCCGATCGCGGCCGACGAGCTGCTGATCGAGGTGGAGAGCCTGAACATCGATTCGGCGAGCTTTCACCAGATCTCCGAAAGCTGCGGCGGCGACCTCTCGAAGATCGAGGCCGCGATCCTCGCGCTCGTGAAGAAGCGCGGGAAGCACCACAACCCCGTCACGGGATCGGGCGGGATGCTGATCGGCACCGTGAAGGAGATCGGGCCCGAGTTCCCGGTGAAGACCAAGCCCGTGAAGGTCGGCGACCGGATCGCCACGCTCGTCTCGCTGACTCTCACTCCGCTCGAGCTTCGGAAGGTCAGGAAGGTTCACGCCGGGATCGACCGGGTCGACGTCGAGGGGCACGCCATCCTCTTCGCCTCGGGCATCTTCGCCAAGCTTCCTCCCGATCTTCCCGAAACCGTGGCGCTCGCGGTCCTCGACGTGGCGGGCGCGCCGGCGCAGACCCGCAGGCTGGTCAAGCCGGGCGACACGGTCGTCGTGATCGGCGGGGGAGGGAAGTCGGGCGTTCTCTGCCTCTACGAAGCGAAGCGGCAGGCCGGGGTCAGGACGATCGCGGTCGACTACTCGAAGGCGGCGGTGGAGCGGCTGAGCTCCCTCAAGTTCGTCGATGAGGTGATCCAGGCCGACGCCCGGAACGCCGTCTCGGTGATGGAAAAAGTGTGGAACGCCACGAAGGGGCGGCTCGCGGACGTGGTCATCAACGTGGCCAACATCCCGGATACCGAGATGTCGAGCATCCTGAGCTGCAAGTCCAAGGGCATCGTGTACTTCTTCAGCATGGCCACGAGCTTCACCCGCGCCGCCCTGGGGGCGGAAGGGGTCGGCGCTGACGTGGATCTGCGCATCGGAAATGGCTATACTGAGGGCCATGCTGAACTTTCGCTCGAGCTTCTCCGGGAAAGCCCGGAGCTGAACAGGATCTTCAGCGAAACGTACGGCGCATAAAGAAGGAAACCGGGGACAAGGGCATGGCCCATCTGACTCTCGATACGAAGAAGATCGAGCATTGCCGGGAGCTGGCGCGCAAGATCAGCCTGCCCGTGGACCAGATGATCCACGCGCACACGACCGTCGCGATCGAGCGGACGGCGCTGCGCCTGATCGGCGTGAACGACGCCGTCCGGCAGCCGGGTGGCCAGATGTTCCCGCAGGCCAACGTCATCGTGGAAGGACTGCGGAAGAAGGGCGTCCTCTCGCGCGGGGCCCTTCACTGGTTCGTCAATGGCATGATCCAGAAGAAGATGTCGCCTTCAGAGCTCGGGAATGCCGTGGCGACCGGGAAGGTGGACCTCCTGAAGCTGCCGGAGGCCCCCGCCGAGGAGATCGGAAAGCAGGTCCAGGCGCTTTGCAGGAAGGCCGTCCAGGGCCTGGTTGAACAGCGCGAGAAGCGCGACGCCCTCCGCGCGAAGCTGAAGGACGGGTTCGACCCGAGCGGCAGGAGCGGGCCCCTGCTCTACGTGATCGTCGCAACGGGCAATATCTTCGAGGACGTGATCCAGGGGAAGGCCGCCGCCC
>CAYZKI010000379.1:0-2788 GCA_964478745.1 uncultured Bacteriovoracaceae bacterium | reverse complement strand
CTGCTTCGCGATGCTGATCTCGCTTTTCGACGCCCTCACGATGGCGCCGATGATGTCGGCCTACTTCGCGGGCGGCGCGCACACCAAGCCCGGCGAAGGCAACAGCCTCTGGGCGAGGACGGTAGGGAGGCTCGTCGCGAGGTTCGACCGCTTCCAGGACCGGCTGGCCGACGCCTACGCGGCCACGCTCCGCTGGACCCTCAAGCGCCCCATCACGGTTCTGGCCGGAGCGGCGCTGATCTTCTTCGCGAGCATCGGGGCGATGATCGCGGTCCCGAAAACCTTCCTGCCCGCGCAGGACATCGGCGAGTTCATGGTTTCCCTCGAGATGCCCCCGGGCACGAGCCTTCCCGCGATGTCCGACGTCGCGGCCAAGGTCGACGAGAAGATCCGCGCGAACCCCGAGGTCAAGTTCTCGGAGCTGACGGTCGGATCGCCGACGGGTGATTCGAACCTGGCCACCTTCTTCGTGAGCCTGGTGCCGAGCAAGGAGCGCAAGGTGAACACCTTGGACTTCAAGGATCGCATCCGCGACCAGCTCAAGGAATACGCCGTCGCCAAGCCGATCGTGAAGGACGTCGACATGGTGGCCGCGGGCATGCGGCCGTTCAACGTCAACATCATCGGCAACGACCTGCCCACCATCGAGAAGGTGGCGCAGGAGCTCTTCGCGAAGGTGAAGGATCATCCCGCCCTCAAGGACGTGGATCTCTCGTACAAGCCCGGCAAGCCCGAGTTCCAGGTGGTTCTGGACAACCGCCGCGCGGAGCGCCTGGGCGTCTCGACGGCCGTCGTCGGCGCCGAGCTTCGCACGCAGATCGAGGGCTCGACGCCCGCGGTCTTCCGCGAGAAGGGCCGTGAGTACGACATCCGCGTCCGCGTGGCGGAGGATCAGCGCAACCTCCGGGCCGCGTTCGAGCACGCGTTCGTCCCGAACGTGAACATGACCATGATCCGGCTGGCCGACATCGCCAAGCCCGTCACGACGACGGGGCCGGCGAGCATCGACCGTCAGGATCGCGGCCGCTACGTTCAGATCGCCGCGGACGTCGCTCCGCGCGGTCCGGGCATGGGCGCCGCCATGGCCGACATCCAGCGCATCCTCGAGCAGGAGATCAAGCTGCCCGAGGGCGTCAGGTACGTGTTCGTCGGCCAGGCCGAGAACTTCAAGGAGCTCGGCCAGAACATGGTGATGGCCGCCGTCCTGGGCGTGCTGTTCATCTTCCTCGTGCTGGCGAGCCTCTACGAGTCGTTCATCACGCCGCTCACGATCATGCTCGTACTGCCGCTGGCGGCGTGCGGGGCGTTCTTCGCGCTCTTCATCACCGGCAAGTCGCTCGACATCTTCTCGATGATCGGCTGCATCATGCTGCTCGGCATCGCCACGAAGAACTCGATCCTACTCGTGGACTACACCGCGCAGCTGACCCGCGACGGGCGCCCGATGAAGGACGCCATCATCGAGGCGGGAAGGACCCGTCTGCGGCCGATCCTCATGACCACCGTCGCGCTGATCGCGGGCATGCTCCCGATCGCCATCGGCCTGAACGAGGCGTCGAAGCAGCGGACCAGCATGGGTGTGGCGGTCATCGGGGGCCTGGTAAGCTCGACACTCCTCACGCTCGTCGTCGTTCCCGCCGCGTACTCGTTCATCGAGCGCTTCCGCGTCTGGAGCGGGAACCTGGTCAGGCGCCTGATCGGAAAGCAGGGTTCCCGCGCGGACGGCCATCGCGACGGGCATGCGGCCGCGGACGGGCACCTGCCCGCGGGCACGGCTCGCGAGCCCAAGTCCGAAGCGCACGCGTAATCGCTGGTACGGGAGTTGCTGCTTTCTGGCTTCGTGCGAAGTCGAAGCGGTAGGTCAGCCGGCGGCGGCGACAGGATCCATGTCGGGACCTCGGGCTGGGCGTACAGGGAGTTCCAGGGGCTCTTCTATCCGCCCAAGCTCAGGACCGAGGACCGGCTGTCGTTCTACGCGCAGAACTTCGACATCGTCGAGCTGAACAACTCGTTCTACCGTCTCCCGAGCCAGGAGACTTTCTCGCACTGGGCGGCGAGCACGCCGGATCACTTCCGGTTCGCCGTCAAGGCGAGCCGCTACCTCACTCATATCCTGAGGCTCAAGGATCCCGAGGAGCCGCTCGCGCGAATGATGGACAGCGTCTCCGCGCTCGGCCACAAGCGCGGCCCGATCCTCTTCCAGCTGCCTCCGCGATTCAGGCTGGACCTTCCGCGGCTGGACGCGTTTCTCAAGGCGCTGAAGCCATACAGGCGGCGCGGGGCGCGTTTCGTGATCGAGTTCCGCGATCCGAGCTGGGACGTCCCCGAGGTCCACGAAAGACTCAGCCGCGCGGGCGTCTCATGGTGCATCTTCGAGCTCGTCGAGCTGCACTCGAGCCCGACGGTGACCTCCGATCTCGTCTACATCCGCCTCCACGGGCGCGAAGGGAAGTACAAAGGCGCCTACCGGGGCGCGCTTCTCGAGCGCTGGGCGGAGGCGCTCGAGGCATGGGCCCGCAGCGGGCTCGACTGCTACATCTTCTTCGACAACACGATGAGCGGCGACGCCGTGCTCGACGCCCTCGAGCTGAAGCGGATGCTCTTCTTCAGCCCGACGCTGCCTCGGGCGGCCTAATCCTCGGCGCCCTCGGCCGCCCTGAGCGCATCGTCCTCGAGGTCATCGAGGCTGGCGCGGCGCCTGACCGCTTGCGGCGGGCGCGCGGTCTCGATCGAAACGACGAGCCCGGCCTGGGCCGGGTCGCCCGATATGTCGAAGCCTCTTTCCGAC
>CAYZKI010000378.1:0-2789 GCA_964478745.1 uncultured Bacteriovoracaceae bacterium | reverse complement strand
GATCTGGAGGATCGTGCCGAGCGTGCCGACTTCGAAGATATCCTTCTCGCCCGGGCTGACGGTGGTCGCCTGCCTTTGAGCGACCAGGAACAGGTCGAGCTTCTTCGCCACGCACTCCTCAAGAGCGTTGATGGACTTCTCTCGGCCCACGAAGAGAGGCACCACCATGTGCGGGAAGATAATCACGTCACGCAACGGCAGGAGAGGCACACGGGCTGCCTTCGATTTCTTGTTGCTACGGCTGCTGGATTGATCGCTCATACGGGCCACCTCGTGTGTTCCGGGCAGAAGTTTTTGGGCTTCTGCCCTGCTTCTGTGCTGATGAGAGAAAGAGTGCGGTGGGATGATGAGGCTTCCGGCCTCGAACTCCCCCCACACAGTTAAGTACATCACACGGCGCGATCCAGCGCAATGCGCGGAGCCTCGCGCCATCGCCTGGAAACGCCGTCTTCTTACAGACTTGAAGTTCGGGACCCGGCGAATAATGCCGGGCGTGCCGCGCCCGTCAGCGAACGGTCGCGCGCTTCGTCGCGCCCCTCAGGGAAGCGTCACGCCGACTCGGCGCGTCCGCTGCCTGAAGCAGGCTTCTTCGTCGTTTCGGAGCCATCGCCCATGACCATCACAGGACGACCGCCGTTGACGATCATGTCCTTGGTGACGATGCACTTCTTGATGTTGCCGTTTGCCGGCAGCTCGTACATGACTTCGAGCATCGCGTTCTCGAGGATCGCGCGAAGGCCGCGAGCGCCGGTGTTGCGCTTGATCGCCTCTTTCGCCACGGCTTCGAGAGCCTCGGGTTCGAACTCGAGAGCGACGTCATCGTACTCGAAAAGCTTGTGGTACTGCTTCGTGAGGGCGTTCTTCGGCTTGGTCAGGATCTCGATCAAAGCCTTCTCGTCGAGCTCCTCGAGAGTCGCGATGACAGGCAAGCGGCCGATGAACTCGGGAATCAGGCCGAACTTGATCAGATCCTCGGGCTCGACCTGCGCGATGAGCACGGAAAGGTTCTCGTCCTTCTTCGACATGATGTTCGCCTGGAGGCCGAGGCTTCTCTTGCCCTTTCTCATGGCGACGATCTTGTCGAGTCCGACGAAGGCCCCGCCGCAGATGAACAGGATGTTCGAGGTGTCGACCTGGACGAATTCCTGCTGCGGGTGCTTGCGGCCGCCCTTGGGAGGAACGTTCGCGATGGTGCCTTCGATGATCTTGAGGAGCGCCTGCTGAACGCCTTCGCCGCTGACATCGCGGGTGATCGAGGGGTTCTCGCTCTTGCGCGAGATCTTGTCGACTTCGTCGATGTAGACGATGCCCTTCTGGGCGCGCTCGACGTTGTTGTCGCAGTTCTGGAGGAGGTTCAGGATGATGTTCTCGACGTCCTCGCCGACATAACCCGCTTCGGTGAGGGTCGTGGCATCCGCCATCGCGAACGGCACGTTCAGGAGCTTGGCGAGGGTCTGCGCGAGCAGCGTCTTGCCGGAGCCGGTCGGGCCGATCAGCATGATGTTGCTCTTCTGGAGCTCGATTCCGTCGTTCTTGTCCTTGGAGCCCGGGGCCTTCTTCTCGCCCTGGTGCTGGATGCGCTTGTAATGGTTGTAGACCGCGACCGAGAGGACGCGCTTCGCGCGGTCCTGACCGATCACGTACTGGTCGAGGATCGCTTTGATCTCCGAAGGCTTCGGGATCGCCTGGGAAGAACGGGTCGGGGATTCCTTCTGCCCCTCTTCGGCAATGATGTCATTGCAGAGCTCGATGCATTCGTCGCAGATGTAGACCGTAGGCCCCGCGATGAGCTTCTTCACCTCGCGCTGATTTTTCCCGCAGAAGGAGCAGCAGAGATTTCCGAAACCGTCGCCGTATTTTCTTCCGTCCATAGTTGATTTCCCTAGTAAAAATCGTATTAAACGGCGCCGCGCTTTTCAACCACCTTATCGATGAGACCGTATTCGGCGGCCTCCTTCGCAGAAAGGTAGTTGTCGCGGTCCGTGTCCTTCTTCACCTGCTCGATATCGCGGCCGGTATGGTGAGCCATGATGCCGTTGAGCCTGTCCTTGAGGTACAGGATCTCGCGCGCCTGGATCTCGATGTCAGAAGCTTGACCCTTGGCTCCACCGAGCGGCTGGTGGATCATGATGCGGCTGTGGGGCAGGCTGTAACGCATGCCTTTGGCGCCAGCGCAGAGCAACAGGGCACCCATGCTGGCGGCCATGCCGATACAGTACGTTGCGACGTCGCACTTGATGAATTGCATGACGTCGTAGATGCCGAGACCCGCGTAGACGGAGCCGCCCGGCGAGTTGATGTAAAGGTGGATCGGCTTGTCCGGGTCGTTCGACTCGAGGAAGAACATCTGGGCGACCAACAGGTTCGCCACCGTATCGTTCACTTCCGTTCCGAGGAACACGATCCGGTCGATCAAGAGGCGCGAGTAGATGTCGTACTGGCGCTCCCCGCGCGCAGTCTGCTCGATGACGATCGGATTCGGGATGTAATTGGCTTGCGGGCTGAACTCAGGTTTGAAACCGACCAGCTCGGGTTGGATCAAGGCAGAGGGGATCTTGGGACTGCCGGACCGGATCAACATAGGGAAGAGTCCTCCTTCGGGACTGCTCAAACTGCACTGGAACCGCACTACACGGGATGACTAATCCCAATATACATGCCACTGAAAAGATGTTGCGCCGGGCTAGCACTAACTTTTCGGCGCTTCGACGGAAAACCTTTTGCGAGGTCCGAGAATAGCTTCCCGGCTCGGAGGTAGGATTTTGACGCTATTGCGAATCGGGCGAGGG
>CAYZKI010000377.1:0-2793 GCA_964478745.1 uncultured Bacteriovoracaceae bacterium | reverse complement strand
TTCCATAAGATGCCCTCCACGACGAAGCCGGACAGGCGGCACAGCACGTAGAGGATCGCTGGCAGGATAATGCAGATTTCGAGCGCGAACCAGCGGGGCGAAGAGGGAGTGATAATGCGTTGCACTAGCCGCGAGTGAACGCTCCAGCGCCGGCGATGCGGGGGATGGAGGCCCGAGGTCTTCCGCATGGCCAGGGCGACGGTGGTCGGGAACACCCGGCTCACGACGAGGAGCTCGATGCCTGCGAGCACGAGCGAAGAGGCCGCCGTGAGAAACGCGATCCTCCAGCCCACCGCGAGCTCGAGCGCCAGCGTGAGTAGCACGAACGGCACGGGAAGCCAGCCGACGCTTCCGAGAGCCAGCGCCGCCACCCAGGCAAGATCAGGATCGAGCGCCGCGAGCCCGCTCACGCGCCCGACCACCGCCGCGCGCCCGACCCAGGCGAGGATGAGGAACGCCGCGAGCGCGCACGCGAGCCTCTCGCCGCGCAGCCTGAACCGGGGGCGGAAGAGCCAGGGCACCGGTGGATCGAAGACGGGCTTGAGCTGCTTCACCCGGTAGATGCCCTTGAGCAAGGCGATCTCCCGCCGGGGCTCGATCGGGCGGAGTCGGAGGCCGGGCTGGTTCCAATGCGCGAGCAGCCCCTCGGCGAAACGGCGGACATGCTCGCGCTCGGCGGGCGTCCGCGCCTCGAGTGTGAGCTGGACCTCGGTATCGAGCCTCAACGCGCGCTCGGCGAAATTCGCCGAGCCGATCGACAGGAAGCGGTCGTCGACCACGATGACTTTCGAGTGGATGTAGACCGCCCGCGCCGGCATCCCGTCGCGCGGCGGGAGGCTTTCGGGAGTTCCCAAGGTCAGGCGCGTGCGCGTTTCCTCCGCGACCTGCCGGAGCTTCTCGAGGAGCTCGAGCTGCTCCCGCGCCATGTACCGCGTGAGCTCCTGGCTTCGCGTCAGGTCCGTCACGATGACGACGAGCTCGAAGGGATTCCCCCGCGCGCTCATCTGGCGCAGTTTCCGGACGAGCGCCTCGTTGAGGAGCTCCGACCAGTAGTACTGCCCTTCGAGGATGAGGCGAAACTCCGCGAGCTCGATGAGCTCCTGGAACAGGAACTCCACCTCGCGGATCAGTCGGGGGGACGACTCGGAGGCGCTTCCCACCGTCCGGCTGAAGTACACATGGTGGGCCGTCCCCGATCGAGTGTTTTCCGGGATGTGGTCCGGGACCGGAGGGACGGGCCGAGCGGAGAGCTGGCTCCACCGGCGGGTCAGGTGCCGCTGAAGCACGCGGATCACGGGTCCCGTCACCTGAACCGCGAGGTCATGATAGGGCCCGTGGGTCTCCTGCTCGCCCGAGATCGAGCGCAGCGGGTGGTGGTAGCGATGATCCGGTTCGTCCCAGCGGTCGCCGCAGATATCGATCCCGCCGCACAGCGCGACCCGGCCGTCGATGATGCAGATCTTCTCGTGATGACAGGCCCCCTTCGGGTGCAGATCGTCGTAGACCAGATGGACCCGGGGATGGGCGTCCGCCCAGGCCGAAGCCGGGAAGGGCTCGCGCTCGAGCGAGTAGATCACCGAGTAGTCCCACATCAGCAGGAAGATCTCGAGCGACGGTCTTCGCTCGCAGAGCCGGTTCAGCTTTTCCTTGAAGGTCTCCCAGCCGTGCCCTTCCCGACCGGGCCGGGGGAGCCGTACCCGCGAGTCGAGCTGCCAGCCGGCGATGAGAGCGTAGCGTTCGGCGTTCTCGAGGTGTTCCGCGATGCGTTGGTAATAGGACCCCGCCTCCCAGATCTCCTCCCAGGACTCGGCTTGGGTCTGCTCTCGATAGGAGCGGGCTTGCATATTCACGCACTGCGAAGCAAGCAATATGCCCCCGTAATCGTTGCCTTTATCCAACACGAGGTGTTAGAAATTGAAAATGCGTCACGTTCGCTCACATGATTGCGGCCAGCTCCGAGGAACCCACGAAGGCAGCGAGGTGACGTTGTGTGGTTGGGTCTCGAAGCGGCGCGATCACGGCGGCCTCGTCTTCGCGGACCTGCGCGATCGTTACGGAATCACGCAGATCGTTTTCGATCCCGCGCTCCCGGGCGGGATGGCCGCCCACGATACCGCGGGCAAGATCCGCTCCGAGTTCGTTCTCTGGTGCAAGGGCAAGGTGAGGCGCCGCCCGCAGGGCATGGTGAACTCCAAGATCCCGACGGGCGAGATCGAGGTGGCATGCACGGATCTCGTGATCCTTTCGGAGGCGAAGACGACCCCGTTCCCGATCGAGGACGGCGTCGACGCGGCCGAGACGATCCGCCTGAAGTACCGCTATCTCGACCTGCGCAGGCCCGAGCTTCAGAAGAACCTACTTGTCCGCCATCGCATGCTCTCGATCGTGCGCAACCACCTCGACCAGAACAACTTCGTCGAGGTCGAGACGCCGATCCTTTACAAGTCCACTCCCGAGGGCGCGCGCGACTTCATCGTGCCGAGCCGTCTGAACCAGGGGACGTTCTACGCGCTTCCGCAGTCGCCTCAGACGCTCAAGCAGCTGCTGATGATCAGCGGGATGGATCGCTACTATCAGATCGCCCGCTGCTTCCGCGACGAGGACCTTCGCGCCGATCGCCAGCCCGAGTTCTCGCAGATCGACATCGAGGAGTCCTTCCTCGACGAGGAGGCGTTCTTCCCGATCTTGGAGAGCATGGTCGCCAAGCTCTGGAAGGAGATCCTCGGCGTCGAGGTGAAGACCCCGTTCCCGAGGATGCCTTACTCCGAGGCGATGTCGCGCTTCGGGAGCGAC
>CAYZKI010000376.1:0-2863 GCA_964478745.1 uncultured Bacteriovoracaceae bacterium | reverse complement strand
CGTGGAGGTCGTGGTGGTCGACGTATTAGTAGAGCTGGTCGTGGAAGTCGTAGTCGTCGGCGGCTTCCTCTCGCAGTACGTGATGACGACCACGGAGCCGGGCTTGCCGACATCCGCCTTGTCGATCTTCACGATCCGCAGGGCCTCTTCGTACTGGTGCGCGACCGTCCTGCCGTCGACCGTGACCTGGATCGACGCCGGATCGATATCCTTGCCATGCGCCAGGACGAACTCGGTCCTCGGGTTCATGCGGGCCATGACCAGGCGGCCGACCTTGCCGAGGCCGTCTTCGAACTGCTTTCCGCCGAAGTCGATCGAGATCCCCTGGGCAAGGGCGATCAGCTCCATGTAGCCCCAGCCGTACTCCTCCTGGGTGACGTTCGGCCCCGTCGGCACCTTGGCCGGGTCGTCATAGACGATTCCCGCGACCACGGTCGGGCGAGCGCCCTGTACCGCAGCGAGCTTCGCCATCACCGACTGCGGCGTCACGCCCCGGCAGTCGCGTGCCTTGGCGATCGCCTCGGTGCCCGTCGAATCGGGAACCGGGGTCACGCCCGACGGATAGATCGCGCAAAGGTCGTTCTCGTCCGAGATGAACACGACCGCGAGCCCCGCGTCCTCGCGGAAGAAATCGCGCTTGCGGCTCTTCTTGAGGTTCTTGTCCTCGAGCGCCTGGGTGAGCGCGAAGAGCCCCGCCTCTCCGGTTCCCTGCTTTCCGTCATAGGGAGCGTGGACCAGGTTCTCGCGAAGCTGCTCGCGGATGTCGCCGAGGCTCATCTCGGTCGACTTGAGGACGTACTTGTTGTGTTTGTAGCGCCAGAGCTGGCCCGTGTAGGGGCTGGTGCTTCCGTGGGCCATCATCACGCCCATGTGGTAATCGGCGTCGTCGGGGATCTCGCGCACGAACTCGTCGATGCCCTCGGCGAGCCGCTCGCGGTCCTCGGTCATGGAGCCCGAAGTGTCGATCACGAACAGCAGGTCGATCTTGTGGCTCGGATCGGTCTTGGGCTGCACGTGCTTCTGCATGTAGCAGGCCCCGGCCACCGGGCTCGCGCTCGGCGAAGGGCTCGGAGTCGGTGTCGGAGTCGGATTCGGGCCGGGCTCCTTCCGGCACCCCGCAAGGGCGAGAACCAGCGCCGCGCTTCCGAGCGCGAGCCCTTGCTTGATGGACGAATAACCAGGCGCCATTCCGATCCTTGGAAGACTCATCCTCCCGATTGTCCGCATTCGGACAAGGAAAGCAAGCTTCTCAGACCGCGTTCATTGGCGCCAGCCGAGCCGTGGAGACCTGGAGCCCGAGCGATCTCCTACGATATTGACCTCGACATCGGAGAGCAAAGCCAGGCCGTAGTTCACGTCGCGGGCGACGGGATAGTCAAGAAACCAACGGGTCACCTTGAAGTGAACGAGCCCCTCGGAATCCCCCGAGCCCGGAGCCGAGTGGGACACGCAGCCCTCCATGTCGACCTCGCCCCCCGGCGTCCAGCCGCCGCCGACCATCGTATGCGCCCGGTCCCAGCTCGCGTACATCATCCAATTGCGCGTCAGCGGGCAGACCTTGAGCGACGCGCGCGCCGCGGTCACCGCCGCGGCGTCACCGAGCACCCAGACCTTGAGGACGACCTCGTTGCCGGAGTCGGTCCGGACGTACGGAACGCGCTCCATGAGCTTCTCGTACTTGAGAAGAACCCGGCGCTCGGGCCCGATCGCGTAGCGATCCTGCGTGAAGGTCGCCCGGTCTCGCCCGTTGATGCCGGAGCCGATCTGCTTGACGGCGTCCAGCGAGTATTCGCGCGCCGTCGGATCGGTGGTGCCCATCTCCAGTCCGCAGCCCGTGATGAACGCGCTCGAAGCCCCGAGCGCCATCGCGGCCGCCGCCACCCACAAGAACCGCCTGATGCCTGTCGGAAAGTGGTCCAAACGAGTGCTCCCTTTTCCTAGAAGTAGAAGCTCACGGTCGCGCCCAGGCTTCCCTGAGCGACGCCGGTTCCGAGGATATTACCGAGGTAATCAAAGTCCGCGTCCTTCGTCGAGTCGAGAAGGAACCGGCCGTTCACACCGACCGAGAAGTTCTTGGTCATCAGGGTGACCTCCGGCCCGCCGGAGAGGATGCGGTAGCGGCCGGTGCTTTCGTCGAAGCTCGCGCTGGATTGGCGGTAATTGTCGGCGAGATGCAGCTCGACGAAGCCGCCCGCCTGCAGGCCGAACAGGTTCGCTCCGACGTGCGCGGCCACGTTCACGATGCCGCCGAACTCGTGGGTCAGGCTGGTATTGCCGATGCGCTCGACCGACTTGCCCGGAAAACTGTAGCCGATCAGGTTCTCGAAGTAGGCGAACTTGAGGTCCTTGCGCATGGAGATGCCGACCGTCCCGACGTCGCGCCCGATCACCGAGTTCACGAGCTCCTTGTCGGAGAGCACGTTGAGCGAAAGCGCTCCCCACATTCCGACGTCGAAACCCCTGCCCGACCACAAAGCGAGGCGCGCCGAGAGCCCGAGCGGCCCCATCTCCGAGCCCGTGGGGCGGTTGATCAGGGTGCCGTCGATTCCGAGGCCGAACGAAGTGCGCTCCGAGCCGAATGGATAGAAGTAGCTGCGGAGCAGGTGCATGGAGCTCGCGGTGGCGGTCATCGCGTCCTTGCCCGCGAAGAAGGTCCGGTAGCCATAGCCGAAAGTGGACGGGGCGAGCGCGCGCGCGTGCTCCGGCACCGGATTGCTTTCCATCCCGGAGGCGGGAACGGCGGAAGCCGCGGCGAGCGTGATGCGGTCGGCGGCCGGGATCACCCGCTCCGCCGTCTGCTGGACGCGGTCGTAGCTTGCGCCCGGCGAAACGATCGCGAGCGTGAGCTCGGCGACCACCGACT